>CAZOXS010000409.1:0-6551 GCA_964583785.1 uncultured Victivallales bacterium | reverse complement strand
GCATTGCCCGTACGCACTTGCTGTCCGATCCTGAACGTGCGCAGATGACGGATCATCCACGGCCCGCACAGGAGGCATAGCAGAAACGCGGTCCCGGCCGCGCCGACGGTGCGAACGGTAATATACTGGAACACGCGCAGCGGCGAATAAAACCGTTCCAGCAACGATAGGTAATACAACATGCCTTATTTACTCCTCACCCCAGAGCATCAGCGCAGGGGGATCCCCCGTACCGACACGCTCGATTTCCAACCTGAATTCCTGCGCTTTCTCCATCAGCACCAGTCGCGGCGGCGCAGTCAGCTTCGTGGTGTCGCGCGGGACCCCCGCACCACGTGGTAACGCCTCGAGATGATCCGCCCGCTGGACCGGAACCGCCATTGCGCTCATGCTGCCTCCTCGTTTAACTGCCTAGTTCATCAATCACCTTTTCCAAAGCCACAGCCCGCGATGCCTTGAAGAGCACCGCATCCCCAGGCAGAAGCTGTTCGCGCAGCACCGTGGCGGCGGTATGGGTATCCGCACAGCGCCAGATTCGCCCGGGGTCCATGCCTTGTCGCCGCGCCCCGTCGGCGATCCAGACCGCCAGCGCTCCCACCGTCAGCAATCCGGCCCAGTCAGCGGCAACCGCCGCCTCGCTGCCCAGTGTCTCATGCACCGCCTGCTCGGTCTCGCCGGTCTCGAGCATATCACCCAGCACCAGCCAGCGGCGGCCACTGCCATCGAGGCTGGCGAAGGTCTTCAGCGCCGCCCGCATACTGGCCGGATTGGCGTTATAGGCATCGTTGATCAGCAGGCACCCCCCCGACCTCACCTCCTGCCAACGCATTGGTAGCGGCTGGTAACGGGCCAGCCCCTGCCCGATCAGGTCCCAGGAGAGCTCGGCCTCGCGACCGACCAGGATCGCGAATCCGGCATTAAGCGCATTATGCCGCCCTGCCCAGGGCCAGGGAAAATCATGGGTCACGCCACTGGCCCGCTCACGGACCCGCAACTGATGTCCCGCCTCATCGTGCTGCAGCATCAGATCGGCATCGCTTTCCAGCGAGACCGTGCGCACCGCGCACGGTGCCAGCGCCTGCAATAGCGGGAACCACTTGTCGTCGCGACAGAGGAAGGCCCGCCCATCAGGCGGCAACGCGCGCAGCAGCTCGCCCTTCTCCCTGGCAATGCCTTCCTCCGATTCGAAATGCTCGAGGTGCACGGGGCCGACCATGGTCACAATTCCCCAGTCGGGTTGCAGCACGTTGCAAAGCCAGCGCATCTCGCCGGGATGGTTCATGCCCGCCTCGAAGACGCCATAGCGCGCCTGCGGGGCCATCGCCAGCAGGCTCAGTGGCAGACCGATCTCGTTGTTCCAGTTGCCGCAGGTCCTGGCGGTCTCGCCTGCCGCCGAGAGCACCGATGCCGTCATTTCCTTGACTGTCGATTTACCGACGCTGCCCGTAACCCCGACCACCAGCGGGGCCACCTGGCGACGGTAAGCCGCGCCGAGGGCCGACAACGCCACCCGCGTATTCTCAACCACCAGCAACGGTAATCCCTGGGTGTCTAGCGGCATCTCGCCGGCGGCCTCGACCATGGCCGCAGCCGCCCCGGCAAGGAAGGCATTCGCCACAAAGGAATGTCCATCGAACCGGTCCCCTCGCAAGGCCACATAAAGCGCATCCTGGACGCGTCGGCGCGAATCGTTCACGACGGCGGCCAACGGACGCTCCGGCAGGCGCGCCCACCGCCCCCCAGTCACCGTTGCCAGCCATGCGGCATCATACCCCGACATCATCGCCTCTTTCCTTTCCTACCGTTCCGCCAGGGCGGCCTGCGCCTCATCCACATCATTGAAGGGAGCCGAAACCCCCGCGATTTCCTGGTACGTCTCGTGCCCCTTGCCCGCGATCAGGACGGTGTCGCCCGCCTGGGCCGCGGCTACCGCGGCGCGTATGGCCTCCCGGCGATCCACCACGACCTCGACGTTGTCACGGTCAACCCCTTCAAGCACATCGGCGATGATTGCCGCCGGCTCCTCGTTGCGCGGATTGTCGGTCGTCACCCAGACACGGTCCGCCAGCGCCACCGCCACCGCCCCCATCTTCGCGCGTTTGGCACGGTCCCGGTTGCCACCGCAACCGAACACGAGGATCAACCGGCCCGCCGTCAACGGGCGAAGCGCACCCAGCACATTTCGCAGGGCATCGTCAGTGTGGGCATAATCGACGAAAACACTGAAGGGGGCCTTGCCTGGCACCCGCTCCAACCGCCCGCGAACCTTCGTCACGCCGGCAATCGCCTCAACCGCCGCTGCCGGATCGCAGCCCATCGCCACCCCCATACCGAACGCCGCCAGCGCATTGAGGATGTTGTGCCGTCCGGGAAGGCAGACACGGGCATCAAATGTCCCCCAGGGGGAAACGAGGTCAAACGCGCTGCCGACGGCAGACAGGGACAGCGCCTCAGCCGTCACGTCCGCCATGCCTTCCTCCAGCCCATACGTGAGCCGCTGGCAGCAGAGCGATTCATCCAGCAGCCGCTGGCCCCAGCGGTCATCGCGGTTGATCACGGCGGTTGCCGACGCCGCCAGTCCCCGGAAAAGCAGGGCTTTGGCCTCGTAATAGCCCTCCATCGAGCCATGATAGTCAAGATGATCGTGCGTCAGGTTGGTAAAGCCCGCCACCGTGAAGGGGATTTCCGCCACGCGCTGCTGTACCAAGGCGTGCGACGAGACCTCCAGCACGGCGCTGCGGCAACCCGTCGTCACCATCTGGTGCAGCAGGTTCTGCAGCGTCACGGCATCCGGCGTCGTCCGGGGGGCCGCGATCACGCGCGAGCCGATCTCGTAGGCCACCGTCCCGACCAACCCCGGTTCCAGCCCCGCCCGCTGCAACGCGGCTCGCAGCATCATCGACACCGTGGTCTTGCCGTTCGTGCCGGTCACTCCGGCCACCGGCAAGACCCGTGCCGGATACCCGTTGAACGCCGCCGCCAGTTGCGCGGCCGCCAGCCGGGCATCCTTGACCGTGATCACCGCCGCCTCCAGGCGGCTGGCGGGAGGCCGTTCACAAACCACCGCCACCGCCCCTCGCCGTACGGCATCCTCGGCATACTGCAGCCCGTCGCTCACCGTCCCCGGCACCGCCACGAAGACCCAGTCCGCCCGGACCTCGCGCGAATACAGGGCGACCCCCTTGACGTCGGCATTCGTGGCCAGGCGCCCGCACTCACCGCCGGTAATTTTTTTTATATCAGAAAGCTGCATGCCTTAGTCCCTTATTCCCGCTGCCGGGCCGCACTGTAAACCTGGAACCCGAGATAGCGACTGACTTCACCGGCGATCGAGCCGAAAGCCGGGGCCGCCACCTGCCCGCCGTAGTAGAGCGGCTTGGGATTATCCACCACCACGATAATGCCGATCTCCGGGTCCTCCACCGGCAGGAAGCCGACAAACGAGGCCACATAATCGGTCGCGGAGTAACCGCCGGGAACCGGTTTCTGGGCCGTTCCGGTCTTGCCCGCGACCCGGATATCACTGATCCGGGCGCGTCGGCCGGTGCCGCCATCCTCCGTGGCGTCCGCCAGCAACTCGCGCATCAGGGCGGCGGTTTCGGGACGGATCACGCGTGCCACGACTTCGGGCCGCCCCTCATGCACTACCTGCCCGTCGGCATCGATCACCCGGCGCACCACATAGGGACGCATGCGATAGCCGTCGTTGGCAATCGTGCAGTAGAGTCCGAGGATCTGCAGGCCGGTCGTGGCAATCCCCTGGCCGATCGGGATGCGCGTCGGACTGATGCCGTACCACTTCGATGGCGGATGAAAGATCCCGGCCTCCTCGCCCGGCAGGTCGATCCCGCTCAACTCCCCGAAACCGAATGCCCGCAGATAACGGTAAAGTCGCTCGTTGCCCAGCATCAAGGCGACCTTGGCCGTCAGGATGTTGCTCGACTTCTTGAGACCGTCGGCCACGGTAAGGTTGCCGTACCCATGCGTATCGCGCAGCAGCTTGCCCTTGTAGAACCAGCCGCCGTTCTCGCAATCGAAGACCGTTTGAGGCGTGACGATTCCCTCATTGAGCGCCGCCGCGAAGGTCGCCGCCTTGAGCGTCGAGCCCGGCTCGTAGTTCGTGCCGACGGCCCGGTTGAGCCGCACGTCGGGCAGGGTCTCGTGGAAGCGGTTCAGATCGAATGCCGGCCGCGACACCATCGCCAGGATCTCGCCGGTCTTGACCCGCTGGACAATACTCCAGGCCGCCGTGGCATTGAACTCCTCCATCACCCCGTCGATGACCTTCTCGACGATATGCTGCACATTGCGGTCGATCGTCAGTTCAACGCTGCTGCCCTGCTGCCCCGGCTCGTAGCGCTCGCGCTCCAGGTACAATTCCTGGCGCAGGGCGTTCAGCCGACCTTCCACCACACCCGGCAAGCCCTTGAGCATCGGATCAAAGCGTTGCTCGACGCCGGCACTGCCGACCCCCTCGTAGTTGACAAAGCCGAGCACGTGGCACATGAACGCGCCATAGGGGTAATACCGGACATTGGCGTCCTGGAAAAAGATCCCCGGCAGATGCGCCTCGGCAACCGCCTGGGCCAGATCCTCCTGCGCGAAGCGCCGCAGCCGCACGTAGCGGCGTTCCGGCTGGTTGAGTTTGACGGCGATCTCGTCGACATCCATCGCCAGCGCCTCGGCCAACCCGGAGGCCACCATGGCCACGGCGTTGGACGCCACCACCAGCGAGGGATCCGCACAGATATCCTTGACCGGCAGATCCACCGCCAGGAGATTGTCCGCCCCGCCACGGTCATAGATCGCACCGCGTCGCCCGCGCAACTCCTCGCGGAACTGGCGCAATCGGTCGATCCGATCCCGGCGGTCATCATGCTCCCCGAGATGCAAAAAGGCCAGGCGTGCGCCCAGCCCCGTCACCAGCAGCAGATACATGACGGCACTGAAGCCGAAACGCACAAACATGCGTCGATCATTCATGCCGCTCCGTCCTGTTCAATCCCGCGTATTGCCGGGCCTCCGCCAGGACAACGCCCGGTTCGTCGCCACCGGTCCACAGCCCCGAGTCCGCCATCAGCACGACCTGACGCCCCGTGGGCCAGTCCATCCTGACGCCGTTGCGCGCCAGGATCCGTTCCAGGTTCTGGGGCGAACGCATCCGCGTCCACTTCAATTCCTCATTCAGATAGCGCTCGGTCAGCTCCGCCTCGGTACGTTCCAGGGCCTTGATCTCCGCCCCGATCGCCTCACAGCGCGAAAGCATCCACAAATAGGCCAGCGCCGCCAGACCGGCAACCACCAGCAGCGAGGCGAACGGAACCGGGAACAGATATCCTTCCACCCGTTTCTTACGATTGCGTTTCCGTCGTGCTTTCATCAATAACTCCTAACTCCTAAAACCCTAAACCCTATCCGCCAACCGTTCCGCCAACCGGAGCCGCGATGAACGCGCCCGCGGATTCGCGGTGCATTCGTCCGCAGATGGTTGGACCGCCTTGCGCGTGATGCGCCGTACCGCAGGCAACGCACCCACCCAGCGCTCGCCACCAGCCGCCTGCGCCTCCCAGCGTCCCTCATGCTCCCTGAAAAATTGTTTCACGGCGCGATCCTCCAAACTATGGAAACTGATCACCGCCATCCGCCCTCCCGCCTTGAGCAGCCGCAGCCCCGCCTGCAACCCCCGCTCGATCCCCTCAAGCTCGCCGTTGACCACCATCCGCAACGCCTGGAAACTCTTCGTTGCCGGATGCTGCCGCCGTCCCCGGCGCCCCCCCTTGGCCTCCTCGATCAACGCGGCCAGTGCCCCGGTCGTCATCAAGGGCTCCTGCTCCCGGCGCTCCACGATCCACCGCGCAATCCGCCGCGCCTCGCGCTCCTCCCCCAGCCGCCAGAGCAGCTCCCGCAACGCGGCTTCCGGGTAGGTGTTCACCACCACCGCCGCCGTCAACGCCTGCCCCTGGTCCATGCGCATATCCAGCGGACCGTCCTGCATGAAGCTGAACCCCCGCGCCGCCGTGTCCAATTGCTCGGACGACACCCCGAAGTCCATCACCACACCATCCACCGCCGCCACACCGGCCTCCCCCAGCAACCGCTCCATGTCGGCGTAGTTGCCATGCAAGGCCCGGAACCGCCCCCCGAACCGAGCCAACCGCTGACGGCTGCGCGCCAGCGCGTCCGCGTCGCGATCGATCCCGTAAAGCACCCCGCCCGGCCCCAGCCGATCCAGCACCGCCTCGGCATGGCCCCCCGAGCCGAGCGTCCCATCCACATACAAGCCATCTTCACGGACGCCCAGAAGCTCAACCGTCTCTGCAAGCAGTACCGACTGATGTGCCATTGTTCCCTTTTCAGAAATCCACGTACTGCCCGATTTCCTCCAGCCGGGCCTGGTCAATCTCGCCACTGTCCACCAGATTGGCGGGATTCCAGAGCTGGAAGCGGTTCATCGCCCCGATCATCTGCACCTGGTCGGTGATCCCTGCAAACGCCAGCAGCTTGTCCTTGATCCGTACCCGCCCCTGCGTGTCCCACGACACCAGGTCCGA
>CAZOXS010000408.1:0-8590 GCA_964583785.1 uncultured Victivallales bacterium | reverse complement strand
TCCTTGCAGATTCCGTAACCAGGATCACTCTCGTCTTTCCCGCAACATTTCTTGCAACTGCAATAACCAGTGAAGTGGATTTTGACTATGTAGGAAACGCCGTCCAACTTTATCTTGTCTCCATCCTTTATCTTGTTTGGGTCTTTGAAGTGCTTCTTCAGCTCTTCGAGAGGAATCCCTGTCTTTTGGTTGATCGATGTAAGCGAGTCGCCCTTTGTAATGTTATCCTCGTCCTGTTTCTGTTTGTCATACTTGATGTTCAAGGCGAGTTGCTCCGGATCTTGATGAACTGATGATCTGAGTTCATGCTGGCCAAGGGCGGCCAACGCGAACAGACAGCAGGTAGGAAGGATGGCAAGGATTACGCAACATCTTGCACAATAATATTTTATACTCCGTACGTGTTGGCTGTGATTGGTAATGTTTTGCATATTTTGAACTCTGGTGTATTTTCCCATTGCAGGCTAGCATGTGGTTTCTTACTCGATCTCTCCATGGACGGTACAACGCGGATAAACTCCGATCGGCCCTAGGGCGAAGGCACCACCCGCGGGGCAATTACCAGGTGTCACCCAGTTAGTTTTCCACACCGCAGGAAGGTATGGCATCAACTGTTGGCTTGTAATTTGTGTTCCATTTGTCATGTCAAGCTCTGCTGCCAATTGGTCCTTCGCAGACTGGATGAGCCACCGATCATTTTGGCAGCTTCTGCGCGCGGCAATCGCAGCAATATGCTCACGACGACGATGGACTAGAAGAAAAACAGTGACAGCGAACAGAAGTGCCAGAATTCCTATGATGACTATCCGCCAACGCATCATTACTCCCTCTACATGCATTTTGCTGTTGCTGAGAATCTAGCCGTTCCCCACATCTGATCACCATTCATCCATGCGTTGGCAGCCACGAAGTCCAATGTTTCGCAACCAACCCAACCTGCTGTACCGTACCACTCCGAGCCCTCCTGAATGTCGCTTTGGTCCTGGTTTCTCGGGCCATACCCACGACCCGCTAAGGCGAGACGGCGTCCGTTAAGCGTGACGGACGTTGCGCCCGAGGACGAATACTCCGAGTAGTGGAAGATTGCTCTTGCCTTCCAGTCGACCCGAAGGCGTTCAGGGAAAGGGCAACATCCGCAAATCGACATTCTGACCTTTACATGCGCACTCCACTGAACGGAATCCGCGCCATGGCTAAGCCATCTGTTGGGTAATGAAGGCACATCGGTACGTCCTCGGATCCAGCCCCATGTAACACCCCAATCGGACGCCGAGCTAACCCCAGGCTTTGAATACCAGCCAGGACCACGGGAGTCCCAGTCCGCATAGGAAGGAAGATGTTTCGTGGGACCACTGAACAGTTCCGCACCCGCATGGAACCCTGTCAGTTCTGCCGTCACAATAAGAAACAAGCCACGCGGGTCGACATTGCTGATAGCTGAGTTTGCCACCATCGCGTATAGATTCTCGCCACCCTGCTCCCCGATAGGATCCCTGTTAATCCACCGGCCCTCATCGGGGTGGTAATATGCAAAGGCTTGGAGCGTACAGCTACTCAGGATCATAACGCTCAGCAGTAAAAGCTGTATGATTGACCGGACATTCTCGCTCATATGCTGCCATCCTTCCCTTCCTCGAATTCGTGTTTGCTATGATCTAGCGCATTAATGCCGATTCGGCGCGACCACTATTAAGCGTTGATTGGTCCAAAATCTCATAAGGTTGGTCATTGTGTCAAGGGGGTGCTGCCTTCATTTATGCTTTCCCGGGCGGCCGGTTTGCGGGTAGACTGCCCGGCATGATCGAGAACAGCCGTTTACGGGTCTATCGCGGGGGCGCGCCGTTGCCTGGCCGCTATGTGCTCTACTGGATGCAGCAGGCCCAGCGCACGCGTTGCAACCACGCGCTGGAATGGGCGGTCGAGGCGGCGGTGGCTTGCCGGCTGCCGCTGCGGGTCGCTTTCGCGTTGACCGATGACTTCCCTGAAGCCAACGCGCGCCACTACGCGTTCATGCTCGAGGGGCTGCGCGATGTGGCCAAGGCGCTGCGTGAGCGGGGAATCGCCTTTACCGTGCACCGGGGTGATCCGCCGGCGGTGATTGCCGCGCTGGCCTCCGAGGCCGCCCTGCTGGTTGGCGATGTCGGTTACCTGCGGCTCCAGCGGCAATGGCGCGAGGCGGTCGCCGCGCGTGTGCGCTGTCCGTTCACTGTCGTGGAGACCGACGTTGTTGTTCCCGTGTCGCTGGTTTCGGACAAGGAGGAGTACGCCGCGCGCACGATCCGCCCGAAAATCAACCGCCTGCGCGAACGTTTCCTCGTGCCGTTGGTGCAAGCCCCGTCCGATACGCTGTCCCGTCTGGCAGACGCTCCCGCTGATCATCCCGGCATTCCCGCGCTCGACGATCTGCGCCTGGATCAATCGGTTGGCCCGTCACCAACCTTCCGCGGTGGCCAGGATGCGGCGGACGCCGCGCTGGCGCGTTTCATCCGCGACAAGCTGCCCACCTACCATACCACGCGCAACGATCCGGCCAACGGAATTTGTTCCGACATGAGCCCCTACCTGCATTTCGGCCAGATCTCGCCGCTCGATATCTCCCTACAGGTGCGGGCGTCCGGGGCGCCTGCCGAGGCGATTGAAGCGTATCTGGAGGAACTGATCGTGCGCCGCGAGCTGAGCATGAATTTCGTGCATTACCAGCCAGCCTATGATCGCTACGACGCCTTGCCCGACTGGGCGCGCAAGACGCTTGACCGCCACCGCCACGATCCGCGCGAGATCTGCTATAACCGCAACCAGCTCGAGAATGCCGCCACGCACGACCGCTACTGGAATGCGGCCCAGCAGGAAATGGTCATCACCGGCAAGATGCATAACTACATGCGCATGTACTGGGGCAAGAAGGTAATCGAGTGGTCGCCCTCGCCGGAGGTGGCGTTCGAGACGCTGCTCTACCTCAACAACAAATATGAGCTCGACGGTCGCGACGCCAACGGCTTTACCGGCGTGGCCTGGTGCTTCGGCAAGCATGACCGGCCCTGGACGGAGCGTCCGATCTTCGGCACGGTGCGCTACATGGCAGCCAGTGGCCTGGAACGCAAGTTCGATATCGAGGCCTATGTGCGGCAGGTGGGTAATTTGTAGCCGGGGTCGGTGACCCCGCTGCCCACGAGAAGGTTCATGAATAAGGCCTCGCGTTTGCTGCCCCATGCACGGCCGGGGGTCTCGACCCCAGCTACAAGTGCATTCCGTTTATCACGAATCAAGCATCCCGAGGCACTTGCAAAACCCTTCGTTATTGCGTCTGTGCTGCCCGCGCGGCGAGTCCCCCGTGCGCCAGGAACTGGCGGTACATGATCTCATGCGCATCCAGCACGTAGGCACTGACCGCGTGCTCCGTTGCCTCCGTGACGGAGTCTGCGCCATGATACTCGCTGACCATCGTCAGCAGGACATCGCTGGCCCAGGCAGGCTGTCGCAGTCGCAGGAAGGTCAGCAGGTCTGAGCGCGATGCGTTCCACTTGCTGCGCAGGAAGAGCCAGAAGTTGCGCACGGGGTGCCGGAAGCTGCTCCACTTCAGCCCCGTGGGTGCCCAGGCCGGATCGTCCGGCGTGCCGACCCTCGGGAACGCCATGTCGCGCGTATCAGCATCGGTTGCCGCGAAGTCTGATGCGCGCAACATGCTCGTCACCCAGACCATGCGTTTGCCGGCGTGTGAGGTCAACCGCCAGACCTGCACGGGTAGCGTTCCGCCCGGCGCAGGCGGATCGCCTGGCGCGGCCCGGCACCGATCCGTGAGCAACTCGACCTGGTACTGCTTGATCCGCATGCAGTCGACCATATTGTAGCCATGCACCAGGCGTACCAGCACGGGGGCACCTACACCGGATGCACCCTCGTTCCGGCGACGGGCCTCGTAGGCGATCACCGTCGGCTCTGTCGGCGTTGCCTTCATGTGTACCAGCCAGAACCTCCACAGTGGGGCGGCTGGACGAAAGCCGGCAAAGTCCTCGGCGCTCAGCCGCAGGTCGTCGAACGGGCGCGAGGCCAGTCGCGAACCGATCTCCCAGAAGCCCACCAGCACCACGCAAAGCACCAGCAGGATCGCCACCCACCATTCCCGTCGTGACGAAGACGCGCTCATCGTTCCTTTTCCTGGGCGAAAAGCACCGTGCGCAGGGTACGCAGCATGATCTGCAGATCGAGACTGGGCGACATGTTCTTGATGTAGAAAAGATCGTATTCGAGCTTGCGGCGTGCCGCTTCCACGGAGTTGCCGTAGGGGCAGTGGATCTGGGCCCAGCCGGTCAGCCCTGGCAGGGCATATTCGCGCTCGCTATAGAAGGGAATCTGGCGTTCGAGTTGGGCAACGATCTCAGGCCGTTCCGGCCGCGGACCAACCAGGCTCATGTCGCCGATCAGCACATTCCAGAACTGTGGCAGCTCATCGATCCGGAATTTCCGCAGGAACCGTCCCACGAGTGTGATCCGTGGATCATCATCGCTGGACCAGACGGCCCCCGTGTTGTCTTCCGCATCCGGTCGCATGGTGCGCAGCTTGTGGATGGTGAACACCTGTCCCAGACGGCCAACCCTGGGTTGCGAATAGAAGACCGGGCTGCGCGGATCGGTCAGCTTGATCAGCACCGCCGCCAGCGCGATCAGTGGTAGTGATAGGAGCCCGCCTATGATCGCGGCGGTCAAGTCGTAGACACGCTTCAGACGCAGCATGGTCGGGAATCCGTACTCGATACCCATGCGCATGGTTTCGGCCTCATCGATCAGGTTCAGCGGGATACGACCGCAGTAGATCTCCGTGACGGCCAGCGGCGTGATCACCTCGAGCCCGGAGAAGCGGACTTGCCGCAGGTGGGGGTAGATCGCGTCCAGATCCCACATGGCCGAACGCCCGAGGACCAGCATGTCCGCCTCGAGGCTTGTCAGCGTGTCGGGTAGCTCTTCTGTAGTTGCCTCGACCACAGGCACGCCGGCGATTACCACACCGCCTGCCGCCGGCAGGCGGCGTTCCGGCGGACACAGCGCGATCCAGGCGACCAGCCGGTGTTGCGGCAGGATAAACGGGTTTTCAAGGTAATCGCGCAGCCGCTGGTCGGCTGGCCCGTTTCCGAGGATCACGAACCGTTTCGCCACGCCGCCGATCGCATAGATCCAGCGCACGACCACGATCCTCAGATAGAGCGAGAAGACGCTGTAGAAGATAACGGCCAGTCCGAGCACGCCACGTCCCAGCAGGATCTTGAACCAGGCGTAGGAGGTGAGGCTGAGGATCAGGATGGCGAAGGTCATTGAGAACAGCCAGGTCACCAGCATGTTGAAACGGGAAAGGGTGTACTGCACCCGGTAGCTGCCCGCCATGTAGTTGGCAATCAGGATGCTGCCGACAAAGACCACCCAGCCGTCGAAACGCGCAAAGACGTACTGCGCCATCTCGTCCGGGCCGAACCGCAATACGACGGCCAGCATGATGCTTACAAGCAGGCATGCCAGATCGAGCAGGACGACCCAGGAACTCTGCAATTTGACGTGCGAATGCATCATGCTGTTCGTACCCCCGTTTTCCCCGCATGCCCTGTGGCTACTGCATCGGCATCAGCATCTTGCGAATCCAGTCGCGGGTGTGTTCGAGCTTCCGCCGCAGCGCCATGCCGCTACGGCGGTGCCGGCGCCCGCTTCCGCCGCTGTCATCGTAGTAATAGTAGTTGTAGCCATAGGTATAGGCATTGCTGTAGTAGGCATAGTTCGGGTACTGGTAGGCATAATACAGGCTGCTGATCTTGTGCATCTCGATGCTGTTCATGACCAGCCCCAGGATGTTGGCATCCTTGAGCATGTCCAGTGAGTAGCGGATCATCGGCTTCGGTGTGAAGTTCACGCGGGCCACATACAGCACTTGGCCGATTCCCTGGCTGGCGAGAATGACGGTATCGGTAACCCGCAGTACCGGCGAGGTGTCCACGAAGATGTAGTCGAAATCATCCATCACATCAAAGAAGAATTTGGCAATGTCGACCGTCTGTAGCAGTTCCGCGCTGTCGTCGATATCGCTGCCGGAGGGGGCTACGTACAGGTTCTCGATGCGGGCAGGCTGGATCACGTCCTTCAGCGAGCCGCCCTCGCGCAACACATCGGTTACACCGGGTTCACGCTCAAGCCCGAGTGAGCGGTGGATGCGGCCGCGCCGCAAGTCCATGTCCACCAACAGGACGCGTTTGCCCATCTGTGCGACCATGATCGCCATGTTCAACGCGGTCAGCGTCTTGCCCTCGCGCGAGTCCGCGCTGGTGATCAGCAGAACCTTCTCGTGTTTCTTGCTCAACTCGGCCAGCACGCTCGTGCGCAAGGCGCGGTAGGCCTCGATGGCCCCCGTGGAGTGCTCCTCGGTGACGATCGGGCGGATCGCGCTCTCCAGGCCGCTGTGCGCCCAGTAGGGGATGCCCCCCAGGAACGGGACTCCCAGAGTGCCTTCGACATCCTTGATCGTCTGGACTTTGTTGTCCACTACCTGCATCAGGAAAGCCAGGCCGAACCCGAGCCCGAGCCCGCCCGCCAGCGCCGCCATCAGGATCTTGGTCGGATCCGGCCAGACGGGTTTGTCCTTTGTCGTGATATCCTCGGGAACGAAATGCTCGGCCTTAAGCTCCTCGGATACCCGCATATCGTGCAGGCGGGTGTACAGCGTGTTGTAGTGGTCGGCAAAGCGTTTGACGACGGATTGCAGGCGCACGTATTCGGCTTGGCGCTGGCTGGCCATCAGGTTCTTGGCCTGCCACTTGTACTCGGCCGTCTCGATGGCGTTGAGCTGTATGCTCAGTGCCCGGTGGCGGTCCTGCAGGTTGCGCAGTTGCACCTCGGCCATGGCCCCGAGTTGGTCCTGTATGCTGCGGATCTCATCGCGCACCGCCCGCAGGCGAGGATGATCATCCTTGAGGACCTTGAGCAGCTCATCCTGCTCCGCCTCAAGCCGCAGCAGCCGCACGCGCAGGTTCTGGAATCCCTGTATGGTTTCATCCGCTTTTTGCGTCTCTGCCGTTGTCACCTCTATTTCCCGGCCCGGTTGGGGTTCCCCTTCCGGGCTTGTGCTCTCGCCGACATCGGCCTTGATCTCGCCCGTCGCCCTTGTCAGGCGGGAGACATCGCTGATCACGGCGGCATTGGCCCCGTCGAGTGCCGGTGTCTGCGCCTCCAGCAGCATCAGTTCGGTGGTCAACTGGTTGCGCCGTTCCATCAGGGCGGTCAGGTAGCGGCTCTCCATCGTGCCGCGTGCCTCGACGCGGGCGATATCGTGCAGCCGCTGGTACTCGACCAGGTCGTTCTCTGCCGTCTGGATCTGCTGTTCCAGCCGGTCCAGCTCTTTTTCCAGCATGGCTCCCGCCGAGTTGCGCGCCTGGCGCTGCACGGTCTGCCATTCCTGCTCGTGCTCCTCGATCAGCACGTTCAGGAACGCGGCCGTGTAGTCTTTGTCGCGCGCCTGCACCGTAATCGCCAGCATCGGGTTCACACCGCGCACCTGCGAGATCGAAATAGTCGGCTGCATGCGGTGGCGGCCGCCTAGCCGGTCCGCCCATTCCTCCGTCAACCGCCCGATGACCCGTTCGTGCATTTTCTCGTTGCCCAGCATGTAGGAATGCGTGTGCAGGGAGGTCCACTGTGCCCCTTCGCGACTGATCGTCAACAGCGGGTCGCGGTAGATCATGATCTTGGTGGCGCTCTCGTATTTTTTCGGTGCCAGGTGCAGGTACATCACCGCCCCGAGCAGGGTATACAGGAAGCAGACGGCAATTAACTGCCAGCGAAAAAGGATGATTCCAAGATAGATCCGGAAATCAATCTTGTTCTCTTCGTGGGGAACGCCGCCGCCGGGTCGTGGTGCTGCCATGGTTACGCTCCCTGATTTTTAGAACCAGCTCATCCGGCGGGCCGGCACGATCACGCGGTCCCCGTGCTCGAGCGTGATATCCTTGTCCGGATCGCCATCCTTGAGAATCTGGCTGGCGTCGACAACCAGCTCGTTTTCGCGTCCCGCCTCGTCCCGCCGGATGATCCTGATGCCTTTGGTATCGGCATAGGCCGGGAAGCCGCCCATCTTGAAGATCAGGTGCATCATGGTGGCCGGGGAGCCGTCGGCAAAACGGTACATTCCCTGGCGCTTGACCTCGCCCAGAACCAGGATGTCCTTATCCGCCTTTTCGGCCATTGCGGCTGGGGCATCACCGGTTCCGGCGCTGGCATAAACGAAGGCGATGTCGTTGTTCCAGAGATGCACATCCGGGACGTCGGGATTACCCTCGTCGTCCACCAGCGAGTAGATTTCCCCCGGTTCCGATGCCGAGACCGCACGCAGCAGCCCCCCCCGCACGATCCGCACCCTGGCGCTCTTTATGGACGCCGTCACATTGCCCACCCGCAGCAGTGCATCGTTGAGCGAGATCCGGTCTCCGCTGCCGATCTTGATGATCCCCGGCTCGGAAACCCGCCCCTGTAGAGCCACCTTGTCATAGGATGCCCGCAGGATGCGGACCGAGACCGTGGCCTGATTGAAGAAGCGGCTTTCGAGGACCTCCTTGATCTT
>CAZOXS010000407.1:0-3642 GCA_964583785.1 uncultured Victivallales bacterium | reverse complement strand
TGCCGTTGGCCATCGGGTGGCGGCCACTCAGTAACATGGCGCGATAGGGCGAACAAACCGGCCAGGTACTAATGGCATTTTCAAACGTCATTCCATTCGATGCCATGGCATCAATATTCGGAGTTGGCACGGTCGTGTTCCCATAGCAACCGAGAGCATGCGCCCGCATCTGGTCAGCAAAAACAAAAATAATATTCGGCGGTATCGCCGGCTTGTCTGCTGCGTTCGCATGACCAGTCATGAAAGCTCCTGTCGCCATCAACACGGTATCCAAGACGTACTTTTGTATTCTCATTTCGTTTCTATTCCTATCACACCCTCGTGCCATGATCACGACAAAACAAAAACGCCAATCAGAATGGATTGTCGACGAATCCGAGCATCTGATCGTACTGGTCCTCGATCGAGCGGACGCGCTGGAACTGGTTGCGGCAGCGGTCCAGGTTATGCCCCGGTCGCCGGGTCTTGAAGTACACGTCGCCCCGCAGATAATCCGTCAGGAACCGGACGCCGATCTCCAGCGTGATCAACTTGCCACTGAAACGGATAACGGCGGCACATCATAGGGCTGCCCGCCATTGCGTAAGGACGCAGTCGCCTGGCAGCCCGTGGCAACAGACATGCGAGCCGCAATCGGCGTTGCCGTGGTCTGGTCAATCTCGCCGCGTACATATCTCAGGAATTCATCCACAATCAGCGGATCCGCCCCCCCGTGGCTTCCGCCCTCGACGGGGTCGCCATAATGCACTTCGTCCCCGAGCATCCGGAAACTGTCCGTCCGCTTATTCCACAGGAAGATAGGACTATCCGGACTGTCGCCCACATTCTCGATGCGGCCTTCTGTCCCGATGACCGTGTAATTGCGACAACTGTCAGGCGTATAGTGACATTGCAGATAGCTGCCAAGAACGCCATCTTCCATCTGCATGATGACGGTCGTCTGGTCTTCGACATCCATTTTGGGGCTGAACCCCGTCTGGGCCAATGGTGGCCAATGCTCCTTGCGGAAGCCCGGGCGTCCCGGCTCCGTTTCATCGCGTCGTTGACACCGGTCATAGACCGAAAGATTCCCAAAGGCCGACACCCGTAGCGTGTTGCGACCGGTGAGCCAGTGCATCACATCGATATCATGCGCCCCCTTCTGCAACAACATCCCGGTTGTCTTTTCGCGCTCGGAATGCCAATCGCGGAAATAGGCATCCCCCCCATAGGAAATGAAGTGCCGACACCACACCCCGCGAGGCTCTCCGATCCGACCGTCATCGATAAGCTGCTTCATCTTCCTGAAAATCGTCATGTAGCGCATATTGTGCCCCACAAACAACTTGCAACCAGTCGCCTTCGCCGCCGCCAGGATCCGGTCGCATCCGGCAATCGTGATGGCCATTGGTTTTTCGAGATAAACCGGCATTTTACGTTGAATGGCCATGAGAGCATGCTCTTCATGCAGGTAGTCCGGGGTACAAATCAGGACTGCATCGAGCTCCTGATCGAGCAACTCATCGGCGGACTTGGTCAAATAGACATCATCCCCATACCATTCACGCATCCGGTCAAGAATCGGATCCTGCAAATCGCAACAGGCAACCACCCGGCTCCCTGCCTCCGGCTTATGCGCCCGACGCGCCAGACCACCTCGCCCCCCCGCCCCCAGAACTCCAATTCTCAACTCATGCATACTCATGCCTCCTTGCTCATCACGTATACAGATCCGTCGACAGATACTTCAACCCACTATCAAAAAAAACAGCGTCACCACCCCAGCTCCTCCCGACCAATCGCAACCCAACGGGCAAACCGACTGGGATCATTCTCAACCGTATGCGTGTCCTTTAGAATCATGGCGGTGTTCAGTGCCCCCGCATATCGCAATGTCTCCTGGAACTCCTTGCGGATCTCATTCTCGTTGAAGCCCATGCACACGGGCGACGGATTCGGCTTGCGGCAGTAGACATAGTTACGACCATAAGTTTCGGCGCAATTAGCCTGATTGCTCCAGGGCGCGACCGAAACCGCCCGCAGGTTGGGCACCTGACTGATGGTCTTCCAACGCCCCTCGACCGCTTCGCAGCAGCCGTAATACGTGAGCCCGAAACGCTCCATCAGGGGTTTCTGGTAAGGGAAGATGAATTCCCCGAACATATCGGGCGAAACGCCCACGGTTTCCTGCGATTCGGCAAACCCCCAGAGATGTTTTAAAGTAACCGGCTCGCTGGCAGGCCGATCCCGTGAGGGCAGCGCGGTCGTATATCCAAGCCCGCCGGAACCAACCCCACCGTTCGCATTATAGCCCAGCAACCCCTCGCGCTCGAACAAACTGATAAAGTGCTGCATATCATCAGAGAGGAATTTCATCAGGCGATGCAGCCCATCTGGGTTGTCGTACATGGAGAGCATGAGATTTTCCAGCCCCCACAATTTGATGGCTTCCCATGTTAGACCGCATGTCCACCAATGAGCCGCCGGAAACTGTATCGCGAGCAAATCCCCGAACGTCTGCTCGGCCAGCTCAAAATGCGCCTGTGACAGCTCCGCATCGATTTCGATGGACCGGAAGTGAAGCTTTTCAAGATCGCTATCCAGATTGGTCAGTACGGGTTCGTCATGATAGGCGCCCCCCTGCTCGCTGCTACGCGACTGATTGAAAGGGATGCCGTAATCACCTACCCGCACGCGGCGCCTCACCGTGAAGACCGGTTCGTGGGCCGCATCGTCCTTGATCACATCATGCTGATAGATCCGCTGACGCAAGGAACACTCCCAGCCGCGAGCCAGCTCATCCACACACTCAATCGGGAATGTGGTCATGATCTCGCGCCAGGCCCCCTCAGGGGAGGTCAGCAGCAGCGGCGGGCCTGCATGCTTGAGATCGTTCAAATCCGTCCAACGCTGCTTTTTGGCCAGGTTGGCCTCACTGTCCGCTATTTGCCGGCAATGCGCCGCCAATCCGCGCAGTACCGTCCTGTCGTGCTCCGAAATAGTCATACACCTCTTTCCTTCTGACTCATGTGTTTCCTATAATGCTAGGGTTGCAATCAACAAAAAACAAGGGATCATGGGGCTGAATTGGCTTACCTTTCACCCGGAACGGCCGGAATAATCCGAACCGCTTCCCCCTTTCGAGTGTAAGCGTCAACGTATGGTTCTGCACATCGGTTTCACCGATGGGGTCCACCCCGTCGTCCGTAATACGCGCCAATGCTACCCGCTGGACATCCTGCCAGGCGGAAGGTAGCCGCCATGACTTATTCTGGAATCCCTCCAAGCTGTAGGCCACCATAGTCCTGTCTTTGCACCATAATGCCGGCATGCAAATATTCGTCCCCTCGATCATCGTCTCGCCATCATCTTGGCCGGCAGGATTATTTTTGTAATACCAGGGTGTCACCGGTCACTCAAAGTGTACCACTTCCGGTCGAATCAAAGTGTACCACCCTGACCTGTGTTCATAGACTATCTTTATCCGTCGTTTTGTCAACCGCTGGCTTCTGTTTTCCGGGCTGCTCGTTTCGCAGCCGGTAGCTGCGTCCCTTGAATGGGATAATCTCGGCGTCTGAGAGCAGCCGGTCGAGGATCGCCCCGGCGGTGGGGATGTCGCCGATCAGTTGCCCCCAGTCCTCGATAGGCCGGTTGCTGGTCATG
>CAZOXS010000406.1:0-6396 GCA_964583785.1 uncultured Victivallales bacterium | reverse complement strand
CATTTCCCGCCGCCCGCTTGTCAAGCGGGAAGGAAATCGTTGAATTGTCTTCACATTATAGCCAATCCCGCTAAACTGCCTCGTCAATTGGCCCTGTAACCATAGGCATGGGAGAACCGGCGATGAAAACAATCTATATGTGCGGACCGATCATGGATGAACTGGCGGACGGGGCGCGTGAATGGCGCCAGACCGCTACGGCCCGGCTCAGCAACCAGTTCACCATCCTCGACCCCATGCGGCGCAACTTCAAGGACCGCGAGGTGGACAGCGCCAACGAGATTGTCGAGTTCGACCTGCAGGATGTGCGCCAGGCCGATATCCTGCTGGTGAACTACAGCAAGGCCTCCATCGGCACGTCCATGGAAGTCTTCTACGCCGCGCATGATCTGGGCAAGTTCGTCGTCGCCTTCTCCCCGTTCGACTTCCAGAACTGCAACCCCTGGATGGTACGTTTCTGCACCAAGATCCTGCCCTCGCTCGAACGCGCCATCGATTATATCAATGTCCACTTCGCCGAACCGCAACGCTGAGCGGCAGGGGGGAGAAATCGCGGGTGGTAACTATTTTGGGGAGAGCGCGAGGAGCAAATATATCGTAGGACTGGCGCCCTCGCCTGTCCAGCCGAGCATAAGCACCGTTGTTTGGCGGACAACGGTCTGTTGGCTGTCAGGCGACTTATGCTTCCGCCTACGCCCTGCGGGACTACGGCGGGACATGCGGTGGTCGGGCGAGGGCGCCACGACCTACATGCTTATGCTACAGGAATCGGCACAGGGGATCGGCCAACGATTACGGGCGACGATTTGTGTTTCGCTCTCATCGTAATCCGTAATCGTCGCCCGTAATCGTAAACCGAAAAGGCAGACAGTAGTTGTGTCCAAAGAGAGACAATACAACAACATATAGTGGTTTGACGTGAAGTCATAGGCAAAGGAGACATGTCATGGATGAATTCTTCTGGGGGATGATGGCAATCCTGTTGGTCGGCGGCATTCTGGCAGCCCCGGTTGTGACCGTTTTCCTGTGCATCGGGATCCGCCGTCGTCAGAAGGAACTGGCTATGGATCTCGCCCGCTTGGAAACCCGCATCGCCGCCGGACCGGCCAAGCATGAAAACGACCAGACGACCAAGGCACAGGTACGTGTGCCACCACCGGCAATGGCCACAACCACCACGCCACCACTTAGCACGACCACGACCGCCACGCCTGCCGCGAAAACCGCACAAGCAAGGCCGATACCGGCCACGGTGGCATCAAAAACACCCGCCGCGAGCCCGAAACCTGCGGTGCCAGCCTCGGCACCCGACTGGGAGCGGCTGGCAACCCGGTCGCGCGAGCCCGAACCGCCGCGCGAGCCCAACAAATTCGAGGCCGCCGCCCGCCGGATTCTGGCCAAGGTCTGGAACTGGATCATCGTCGGCGAGGAGTTCCGCACGCCCGGCACCAGCGTGGAGTATGCCGTTGCCACCAACTGGCTGGTGCGTGTCGGGGTGCTGGTCGTGGTGATCGGGGTCGGCTTTTTCCTCGACTACTCCTCCACGCGCGGCTGGCTCGGCCCGCTGGGGAAGGTCTCGATCGCGCTGCTGACGGGCTCCGCCCTGCTGGCGACGGGCATCCGGCTGCTGGGTCACCGCTACCACCTGATCGCGCAAGGGCTGCTCGGCGCGGGACTGGCGATCTGGTACGCCGCCATTTTCGCGGCGTTCAACCGCTATAACCTCATCAGCGTCGGTACGGCATTCGCCCTGATGGCCGCCGTCACCGCCGGAGCCGGTCTCATGGCGGTGCGGTTCAACTCCATGCTGGTCGCGATCCTGGGGATCATCGGCGGCTACGGCACGCCCGTCATGCTGTCCACCGGCACCACCAACTTCTTCGGGCTCTACAGCTATATGCTGCTGCTGGGTATCGGCGTGCTGGGCATCGCCCGCTACCGCAACTGGCACCTACTCAACACGCTGGCCTTCGCGGCCACGTATGCACTGGTGGCCGCCTCGCTGGACAGCGGTTACACCGTTGCGGATTTCTGGACGGTCATGCCATTCCTGACCGCGTTCTTCATCCTCTTCTCGACGGTGATCTTCATCTACCATGTCTGGCACGCGCAGTCGGCCACGGTCATCGAACTGGTGATGCTGCTCCTGAATGCCGCCCTGTTCTTCGGCTTCTCGCACAGCCTGATCCGCGAGGCGTACGGTTCCGAATGGACCGCCGCCGTGGCACTCGGGCTGGCGGCCTTCTATATCGCGCATCTGTACCTGTTTATCCGTAGACAGATCCACGACCGCGGACTGGCGCTGGGCTTCATCGCCCTGGCCGCGTTCTTCCTGATCGTGACGCTCCCGCTGATCCTCTCCGACCAGTGGCTGACGCTCTGCTGGAGCGTGCAGGCGCTGGTGCTGCTGTGGCTGGCCGGCAAACTCGAAAGCCGCTTCCTGCGCTATGTCGCCTATGGGCTCTACCTGATCGTGTTCGCGCGCTTTTTCGCACTCGACATGCACCGCACCTTCAGCCAGACGGTACCGGCGGATATTCGACTGGGGGCCTACCTGCAGATGCTGCTCGAACGGCTGATCACCTTCGGCACGCCCGTGCTCTCGGTCGCGCTGGCCATGCGCCTGATCAACAAACCCGCGCCCGGCGACACGACGATCACCCTGGCGCCGGAAAACGATATCAAACCGGTGTTCAGCGAGCAGAAGGCGATCATCACGGCGGCCGCCGTCGGTTTCGCGATGCTCTTTCTCTACCTGCATCTGGAAATCAACCGGACGCTGCTCTTTCTTTACAACCCCCTGCGCCTGCCGACGCTCACCCTGCTCTGGACGGCCGCCGGGATCTGCATGTTGATGCTTTTTGTCACGTTCCGGTATATTGTCCTGATGACCCTCGCCCTGCTGTTCGCCGTTGGCGCACTGGTCAAGCTGTTCGTCATCGACCTGCTGGTCTGGGGCCTCTCGGGTGAACATTTCCGCTACATCGTGCCGACGGGCTACTCGTTCCTGGACGCCGGCATGCGGCTGATTGATTACGGTGCCATCCTCGGCTTGCTCGTCTATGGCTTCCGCCTGCTGCGCGGGCGCCGCGAGGCCAGCGCCGCCCGCCAGGTGTTCGGCTATGTTGCCATCGCGCTGCTGCTGGTCTACACCACGCTGGAAGTCAACAGTTTCTTCGCCCATTTCGTGCCGGGACTGCGGGCCGGGGCACTCTCGGTCTACTGGGCCCTGTACGCGCTGGCGCTAGTCACCGGCGGGCTGGTCAAGCGCGTGCGCCCGCTGCGGCTGACCGGCCTGGCTCTCTTCACGCTGGTGGCGCTGAAGGTGTTCCTGGCCGATCTTGCCCAGCTTGATCCGATTTATAAAATCGTCGCCTTCACCCTGCTGGGGGCCGTCCTGCTCGCCGGGGCCTTCGTCTACCTGCGCTTCCAGGACCGCTTTCTCACGGATTCCTCAACTCCCGGAAAGGGGACTGAATCATGACGTTAAACCGTTGCTTTGCCATATCCGCCATCGCCGCCCTCCTGACCGGGTTCGCCGGTACCGCCGGAGCCGCCAGCCCGATCAGCCACTACCCGTCCATGCGGCCGGTCCTGACGGTTCCCGCACAGGAGGAACTCGCCGCCGTCACGCTCGACAGCCGCATCTGGGCGGCCTCGCCCGGCACACCGCCGGACATCCGCTTCGCGGATGCGCAGGACATCCCGATCCCGCACCTGCTCCGCAAGGCCGCCGCGCAGCGCCTGCGGACCGTCCGCGACAACTGCCGCTCCAGCGTCGACGCCCTGCAGGAGCTGCCGGACAACCGCATCGAGCTGACCGTCACGCTGGACGAGAAGGCCCCGTTCGCCACGGGACTGGAGTTTGCGACCCCACTGCAGGATTTCGAGCGCCAGATCACCGTGCAAGGTATCGACGCGGACGGCACCACCACGGTGCTCGTCGAGAACGCCCTGATCTACGATTACGCCCGTTTCGCCGATGTGCGCCGTTGCACCGTCCCCCTGCCCCCGAACCGCTACCGGCGGTTCGCCATCAGCATCGGCAACGTCACCGACGAGCAGCAGTCGCCCCGGCGACAGATCAGCCGGACATACGAGCAAGGCAGTGAAGTCCGCATGATCGACGAGGGCACCGTAACCGCGCGGCCCTTCCGCATGGATGCTGTGCAGCTCTACGCCGAACGCCAGGCTGAATCGTACCGCGTCGAGCGCGAAGAACCCATCCCGTTGAACGCGTGGCGCGTCCGCGACATGCCGGCCAAGAAGCAGACCGTAATCGAGATCGAAACGCACAACGAGCCGGTCACCGGCTTTACCCTCCAGATCGCCGACCGCAACTTCACCCGTCGCATCCGCGTGGAAGTGCCGGCGGACAGTGCCAGCGGCGACACCTGGCGACCCGTCGGCAGCGCCTCGCTCTCGCGCATCGCCTTTCGCAACCTGCTGCACGAGCAGCTCCGCATCAGCTTCGCTGAGCAGCGAGCCCCGCGCTTCCGCCTGCTGATCGAGAATCAGGACAACCCGCCGCTGGACGTCACCGCAGCGGAAGCCTTCGGCCCGGTGTGGCAGGCTCTGTATCTGGCCGTCCCCGGCCAGCAGGCCCGGCTCTACTACGGGGCCGCGCCGCCAACACCAGCCCGTTATGACACCGCCGCTATCGAGCGTGTGGCCGGAAGCGGTTTCGAGCCAGTACCGTTCAGCCTGGGCGAAACGGTCGAGAACCCGCATTACCGCCAGCCCGGCTGTTCCCTGACCGGCCTGATCGGCAGCCGCTCATTCTTCATCGCCGCCGTCGTCATCATGATCGCCGTCATGGCCGCCGCCCTCGTCAAAGCCACCCGCCGCCTCGCCTGACGCCTGACGATTGAATGTAACGAAGTAGGACAGGCGCCCTCGCCTGTCCTGAGCGAAAGAAGAGGCAGCGACAGCGAAACTTCTTCGACATGGCCACGATGTCAGTCTCGTATCCTGGAAAACACCATGGCTTCCCTGAATAGATTGGGGTCTCGCGGTTTACCGTGATGGACTCAACCAGCGCCTTTGTGGACGCGATGTCCTTCTTGATTCGCGAAGCCATTTGTTAATGAAGACGATTCACATCCTCTGCCACGATTACCCAATCCGCAGATTTTCTGATAAAAGCATCCTTCAGCTCATTTGGAACGCTTACGTTCGACGCTTTACCGTTTTGTGATCTTCGGGCCGACATAAACCACGGGTAAGCCTTGAGTTGGATCTGGCTTTGGCCAGGCAAAATGAATCCGGTATTGGTCGCCCATCTTGGCTTTTCCGTGCCACGGAAAGAGCTTCGACACGCCGAGTATAGGACAATGAAATGTCAATCCAGATGCAAAGATGCATTTCTCTGAATCGGTCGAGTTCGAAAAAAGGGCTTTTCCTCCGACAAAAAACTCTTCCCTAAGAGCCTCACCACAATTACTCAATGAGCCAGTTTTGGTGTTGACCTCTGCGCTAATTCGGTCGAGAACATCAAGAAGTGCAATGATCCGGTCACGTAAACCCATCGAAAATGGTACCCTCATAAGTGGAGTGAATGCATCTTCTCCAAAAACAAGATCCGAAAACCGTTGGGTCACGAAGTCTCTTAGCTCTACCCAATTACTAACACTGATTGAGTTCTCTAGGAACTGCCGCAATGGCGACTCCTCCCAATGGTTTGACAATTCGCAGGTTGCGATCACGCCACTGTCATCGCGGGTGCCCGCTACGACCGGAGTGAACATGAAATCGGAAGGCATGGCGCTGACCAAGCCAGCGTGCTGCCGACCAAAGAGAACCTGTGCTGCACATTCGGCCAAAGCGGAGTCAGTGACTAACGATTCATCTTTTTCTCGCACAACAAAGTACCAATCATCTGCATTGTGAAGCCGCACGGTATCCCAGTGTGGCACCTGCCTGTCCAGCCACGCCAGTACAAGACGCCGTGCGTCTGCATTCGGGTATCGAAGCACAACATCACGCAAAGAAGCGACACCCATTGCTGCGCGCTCCCCGAGAAGGCTGCGGGAGCAAAAACACTCTATCGAGTATTCCCGGCACACTAAGCAAAGAGATCGAATGCGGCGAACAGCAGCGATGACCTCATCTGAGGCTCTTGCAAAACCCCTCGCTGTGCCCGCTTGAAGCCGGGCACAGCGAGGGGTTTTGCATAGTATTTCTCGGAGCTCTGAACCAATGGACCGTCTGGCATGTCCTGCGCTCGTGTTTCCTGCAAATGGCCATGGCAGGTGATACCAACAAGAGCAGGAAGCTGCATGGCGTCTATTAAAGCCCTGCCGTTTGCCTGGATAATATGTAGCAAATAAAGATACATTATGCTACTATACGTCATTGCGCTGAAGAGCAGGCGCAGAGACGGCAGATGGAGGTTTT
>CAZOXS010000405.1:0-10533 GCA_964583785.1 uncultured Victivallales bacterium | reverse complement strand
GGGGACCCGTTGCCGGCCGGCCGGCAACAGCATCACGGCGCGGAGGCGGCATACCAACACGGGGCTCCGTCCCCGGAGGGGCGGACTTCTCGCCGGGCCGGGCCGGACGACGGCGGGAATCACCATCCGGACGACGCGCGGGGCGACGGTCACCGCGAGAATCGTCACGCCCGGCGTCGCGCCCGCCTCGCCCACCGTAGCCACCCCCGCCTCCACGGCGCGGCGCGTGCTCCGCATCATCAAAGCGCGCGAAACGCGAGGCATCCGGCGGACGACGCGCCCACTGCGGCACAAAGTTCAAATCCAGCGTCAAGTCGCCACTGTCCGGTGCTGTTCCCGCCGTCACTTTATCTTCATCCGCTTCACGCATAACGAGCCTGCCCTGATCCGATTGTTCATCCGAAATATCCGCCGTGTCGACCAACGCCACTTGCAGAGCCTAGCAGCATTACGCGTCCGGCTGCAATTAAATACGCTCGGGCGTCCCGATTCCCAGCAAATCCAGTCCCCGGCGCAGCACGTCGGCAATCACCCCGCACAGCAGCACCCGGCTCTCGCGCACGCCCGGTTCCGCCTTCAGGAAGGGCACATTCTGGTAGAAGGAGCTGTAGGTCTGGGCCAGGTCGAAAAGATAGTCCGCCACCATGCTTGGCTTGTAGTTCTCGGCCGCGCGCATGACGACATCCGGGAAACGCAGCAGCCGGATCATGAGTTCGCGCTCGAGCGGCTCGGTCAACACCAGTGCCGCCGCCTCGAGGTCGCCGTCCGGGAAGCGCTCCTGGTACTTGTCCCTTACGCTGGCGATCCGCGCATAGGCATATTGCAGGTAGGGGCCGGAGTTGCCATCCAGCGCCAACGCCTTGTCCCAGGTGAAGGTGACCGTGGTCTGCGGGTTCTGGCTCAGGTCGGCATACTTGACCGCACCGATGCCGACCGCCCGGGCCACCTCGCGCCGGCGGGTCTCTTCCATGTCCGGACTCGAGGCGCTGATCATCTCGAACGCACGCCGCTCGGCCTCGTCAAGCAGGTGCTCGAGCTTGATCACGTTGCCCTGGCGGGTCGAGAACGTCGCATCCGGCAGCCGCATCAGGCCGAACCAGACATGCTCCAGACGCGTCTCCACCCCCAGCTTGCGGCTGATCGTGAAAAACTGCTTGAAATGCAACTGCTGGCGTTCGTCGGTGATGTAGATGATGCGCTCCGGCGCGAACTCCTCCACGCGCGAGAACACGGTTGCCAAATCGCTGGTGGCATAATTGTAGCCGCCATCGCTCTTGCGCACGATGCACACCGGCAGGCCGTCATCCTCGAGGAAAACACACAAGGCACCCTCGCTCTCGGTCGCCAACCCCTTCTCCACCAGCAGGCCGATCATCCCCGGCAGCCGATCGTTGTAGTAGCTCTCGCCACGCACCAGATCGAACGCAACACCCAGCCGCTTGTAGATGCGCTCAAACTCCCCCAGGCTCAGGGCGATGAACTGCTTCCAGAGAGCGGTATTCTCCGGGTCGCCAGCCTGCAGTTTCACCAGCTCCTGCCGGCACTGCGTCATCCACGCCTCATCCGCCTTGGCCCGCTCGTAGCTCTTGACGTAGACCCGTTCAAGCTCCTCGATCGGCGACCGCGCCAGTGCCGCCCGATCCAGGAAATGGCGGTAGCCCATGATGATGATGCCGAACTGCGTCCCCCAGTCGCCGATATGGTTGTCGGCGATCACCCGATAGCCGAGCAACCGGTAGATCCGATCCAGCGAATTCCCGATGATCGTCGAGCGGATATGACCGATGTGCATCGGTTTGGCAATGTTCGGGCTTGAGTAGTCCATCACCACCGTGCGCCCCTGCCCCGGCAGCGGCACACCGCCGCGCGTATCGCCGCGCAACGCGGCGACGCGGGCCACCAGCCACGCATCCGCAAGGAAGATATTGATGAAGCCGGGGCCGGCCACTTCCAGGCGGGCTACCGCCTCGTGCGGCGGGGCTTCGGCCACCAGCCGCTCGGCAATCGCCCGCGGCGGCACTTTCAGCGCCTTCGCCAGTCCCATGGCCGCGTTGCACTGGTAATCGCCGAACGCGGCATTGCCGGTCGCTACCACACTCACCCCCGACACGTCGATCGTCTCGCCGTAAAGCGCCGCGAACGCGGCCTGTATCCACGCTGTCAGGGTGTCCGTCACGGTTGATAGTCTGTCTTGCATGGCGTGCAGGTATACACGATCAGGCCGACGACTGCAAACAACATTCCACTTTTTACGCGCCGAACCTAATATATCGACTTGCCAAACCGTATACCCAACCGGTAGGATTAGAGACCGAACTTTGGAGCAATCGCTATGTTGGCAGACATTTACCAGATGATCAAGACCTCGCAGCTGACCCTGCCTTCGGTCGAGGTGGCACTCTTCGTCGTCCTGCTTGCCCTCGCCCTGCTTTACCGCTACAACCGCGCTGGCATCGTCATCGCGTATCTCTTCGCGGCCCGGTGGGGCTGGATGGTCGTAGACAGCCTGCCGTCCGCCGCGCGGACCAGCTACATTGTTTTCGGCATCCTGGTCGGCATCCTGGCGATCGTCAGCATGATTTCCGACCCGCATTACTAACCCCCATTCCAGCGACAATCGCCTATGCCAACTCATATTCGCCGTTTCCTGAAACGTTTTGCCATCACAGCCGTTATCGAGACCGTACTTGTGCTTTGCCTGATCTCGGGCTTGCGCCTGTGGGTTGTACGCCAGGCCGCAACCCACGCCGCGAAATACGCGGAGGCCGGAGCGCATGGACAGGTCCTCCGCGCCCTGCGCCTGGCGTATCGCTGGGCACCGGCCTACCCGGCGTTCAGTGAGACCGTCGCCAGCTTGCACGCGCAAGCCCTGCAGCAGACCGGCACCGGCGAACCGCCCCCCGTCCTGGAACCGCGCTCGTTTACAGCGGCTATCCCGCTTCCAGAGAAAATGCTGATTCCCGCTGATATGCTGATGAACCTGCTCTATCGTCAATACAGCAAGCGCCAGGAGGAGGCCAGCGCAACGACCGATGCGTCGGCAACGGAATTCCGACCCGGTGCCGCCGAATCGGCCGCGCGCCCCGGCATCGCCTTGCACACACCTCCCCAGATCGGCACGTCCGACCGTGCGCCAGCCCCTAACGGCACGCCGCTGCCCGGAACACCGGCATCCCCAGCCACTGCTGAGCGCCCCGCCTATAACCCTGATGTCATGTGGGGGACTGTCAGCGCCGCCGATGCCCCGCTTTTCGACAAGAACGGGCGTAAGATGCGCGAGATCCCCGCGGGCAGTCTGGTCGATGTGCAGGAGACCCGCCGTACGGCGAGCGGGGAAGTGGTGATCGGTTCGGTACGGTCACGCCAAGGCAATTTCAACGACGTCATCCTGCGACGGGATGACGTGGAGCTCTATGTCGGCTATCCGATTTCTACCGCATCCAGGGAGCAGCTCCAGCTTGTCTCCAAGCGAGGCGAGCTGCTCGGCGCCATCAAGTCGCGCCAGGCCGCCCTGGAAGCCGCCGCCAGCAACCGCAACCCTCATCAGGCCGAATACCGCCAAATCCTGCGGCAATACCAGGCCATCAACGATGAATCCAAGCAGCTGAAGGAACAGTACGACAAGGCCACCGGCAGCAAACGCATGGAACTGGCGAACCGCCTGCGCACCCTCAAGAACGACCAGTTCGTGCTCATGCCGAAGTACCAGGAGATCAAAAGCAAAAAGGCTGAATGGGACCGCGGCAACCAGACCAGCACGCAGGACACCGCGAACGATCCACAAATGCAACAACTGAAGCAACAGCTCGAACAGATTGACCGACAACTTGAAACTGTTTGAAACCCAGTCAGGAAAAGCGCCATGGCAGATATTGAATATACATGCACGGCATGCGGAAAACCCCGCATCGTCTCGGAATTCGCGGATGCAACCCGGCTGAAATGCGCCACCTGCGGGGGTGCGCTCAAGAAAACCGGGGCACCGTCACCAGCGACGGCCCCAACGACTGGCGTGGGCGAGGCGCCCCCCTCCCCGACCCCGGTCAGCACACCGGCACCGACCGGCGGCTCGCGCCTCAAACTCGCCAAGCAGCAGCGCGAACAACTCGAGGCCGAAGCGGAACCACCGCCCGTGAAAGGCAAACAGCCAAAAGCGCCGAAACCGGCGGAAAACATCCAAGCCGGCGACCTGCTGCGTCCGCAAGCGCTGGAACTCCATCCCAAAGTAAAGACCAAGCAGAAAGGGACCAGCCACATGCTGCTGGCATTCCTGCTTTTCGCGGTCATCGGAGCCGCAACCGGCTACCTGCGCTACGGCAGCGAGTTGAAGCTGCCCGGCAGCGAACATCTGCCTGCCAAGCTGATCACAGACCTGATGCAATACGCCTGGGGTGGCATCCTGCTACTCAACCTGATCGTGGCGCTCAAGGCGATGAGCGACGATATGTTCCAGGGCATCCTGTGCCTCTTCATCCCCGGGTGGTCGTTTGTCTACCTGCTGTTCATCTCCGACAACTTCTACCTGCGTGCCGTCTTCTTCGGCTGTCTGGTGGGCATCGGGCAGAATGGGGCCATGCAGCTTTACGACATCGCCGCCAGCGCGATGAATGCGGTCTCGAATTTCATCAATACCGGTGGCGGGGACGTCCGGCGCACCGATCCGTCATTCTGACATCAGGGCCGGTTCCTGTGGTTGGCCTCGATCCAGTCCAGGATCCGGTCGGCCACGGCCCGCTTGGGCATCAGCGGAAGGGTCTCGACACCGGCGGCCGTGATCAGACAGACGGCATTGGTATCGACCTCGAAACCGGCATCCGACCGGCTGACATCGTTCGCTACCACCATGTCCAGCCCCTTGGCACTGCGTTTGCCATCTGCCGCGGCCGTCAGGTTCTCAGTCTCGGCCGCAAAGCCGATCATCAATTGATCCGGGTGCCTTACCCCCTGCACCGCCTGCAGGATGTCCGCCGTCCGTTCCAGCTCCAGCGTGCCGTTCATCGCGTTTTTCTTGAGCTTTTGCGCCGAGACCTGTTTCGGCCGCCAGTCGGCAACCGCCGCACACATGACCAGCGCATCACAGGTCGGCAAGGCATCCAGCACGGCCGAGAGCATCTCGGCGGCGCTGGTCACACGCGTCAACGCCGCCCCCGCTGGCGGCTCCAGCGTCACCGGTCCCGAGATCAGCCGTACCGCGTGCCCGCGCGCCACCCCAGCCTCTGCCAGGGCATAACCCATCCTGCCGGTCGAGCGGTTACTCAGGAACCGCACCGGATCCAGGAATTCGCGGGTCGGCCCCGCTGTCACGAGTAGATTCATAGCGTCAACCTTCAGGCGATGTACTCGAAATCGCTGCCGCGGCGGGCCTCTTCGATCACCCGCATCACTTCCACGGCCTGGTCCAGCGTGACCGGGAACGGTGCCTCGTCGCAGAGGGTCGCATGCAGCGCGTCCCAGATCGCGCCCGGATCGGCGTCCGGCACCTGCCGCTCCTCCTCGATCCAGTGCAGGGTCTCGGGCTGCCCGAAATTGGAGCCGATCGTGCGCGCCGCCAGCGACTGCTCACCGTCGGGCTGGGTGAATTCGGACCCCGGCACGCCGGCATACGCCGTGCGCGGTGCCAGCGGCACCGCCGGATCGAGGTATTTGAGTTTGAGGCGGTTGCCCCATCCTTCTAGCGCGCCGCGCGTGCCCCAGGCCAGATAGGTTGGCGATGGCAGGGCCGAACCCCCGCCGACCTCGATATCGACAACCGTGCCGGACTGCCCTGTCAGCACGATCTTGGCGTGATCTTCGGCATCGCCGACCGCCGCGATCCGGGCCAGCCGGCTGTACTGCCCGGCCAGGGGGCGCTCCGGCACGCCGAGGAACTGGAGCGCGTGATCGATGATATGCGACCCCCAGTTGCCAAGCTGGCCGCCACCACAGCAGCGCAGTGTCTGCCAGTCGTTGCGCCGCCCGAAGCTGACGCGCGAGAGCTTGATCTCGGCAATCTCGCCCAGCAGCCTGGACGCCAGGATGCGCTGCACCTCCTGGAAACCGGCCTCGAACCGCCGGTTATGCCGCACGAAAAGCCGCCCGGGCCCCTGACGCGAGGCTTCCTGTAGCCGGCAGGCCTCGGCATAGGTGCCGCACATCGGCTTTTCCAGGAAGACCGTCTTGCCGGCGGCCAGCGCGGCCAGCGCATGCTTGAAATGCGCGTTGCTCGGCGTGGCGATGCTGATCAGGTCAACCCCGTCGTCCGCCAGTAGCGTGTCGAGATCGCTGCTGACCCGCGCCGCCGGATAGCGCTCGGCGAACCGTTCGCGCCAGGGGGCGTAGGTATCGCAACCGGCAACAACCGCGAACTGTTCAGGACGTGAATCGAGTTCACGGCACTGCATGCCCCAGCCCGCCCGGCCAAGCCCGACGACGCCCACTCGTATGACTTTATGATCTTGCATGGCGGTGTACTCTGCCCCGCCGACGAATGACTGTCAAACCGGAAAATGCCCTTTCTATTCTCTTTGCATCTGTCGTCCGCTTTGTGCTATTAAACGGCTATGAAAAATATCCAGTTGTTTGCCATCTGCCCAGGCATACCCGGATTCACCCCCGGGCCGACAACTACGCGAAAGGAAAAAGCACATGCCACCACGCACCCGCAAGACCCGTAACCCGCGCATCCTGATCGTTACGCCGGAGATCACCTACCTGCCCACCGGCATGGGCAACATGGCCAACCGGATGAGCGCCAAGGCCGGCGGCCTGGCGGACGTTTCCTCCTCGCTCGTGGCGGCGCTCTTCGATCTGGGGGCGGATGTGCATGTCGCCCTGCCGCATTACCGGCGTATGTTCCATGTGGACGCCGCCAAACTGATCAGCGAGGAGCTGCGGGTCTATATGAACAAGCTGCCCCAGGCGCGCATCCACCGGGCCGAGGACCGCTGCTTCTACTACCGCAGTGCCGTCTACGGCAACGACGAGCACAGCAACAAGAAGGTCGCGCTGGCCTTCCAGCGCGAGGTGATCAACAACATCATCCCGTCCGTGGATCCAGACCTGATCCACTGCAACGACTGGATGACCGGCCTGGTTCCCGCCGCCGCCCGTCGGCTCGGCATACCCAGCCTATTCACCGTCCATAATATCCACACCTACAAATCGACGCTGGAGCAGATCGAGGACGCTGGAATCGATGCCGCCGATTTCTGGAAGTATCTCTTCTTTGATCGCCAGCCCTGGAACTACGAGGAGTCGCGTGCGCACAACCCGGTCGATCTGCTGGCTACCGGTGTTTTCGCTGCCCACTACATCAACACGGTCAGTCCGACGTTCCTCGCCGAGGTCTGCCAGGGCCAGCATAATTTCGTCCCCGGCAACATCCGCCACGAGATGCTACAGAAGCAGCAGAATGATTGCGCCAGCGGGATTCTCAATGCCCCGGACCCCTCCAACAACCCTGCGGGCGACCCGATGCTGGACTTCAAGTACACGCCGCATACGCATGTGGAGGGCAAACAGCAGAACAAAGCGATCTTCCAGGAACGGGTCGGGCTCAGGCAGGATCCGTGTGCGCCGATCTTCTTCTGGCCCTCGCGCCTGGATCCCGTGCAGAAGGGCTGCCAGCTTTTCGCGGATATTCTCTACCGCATGGTGTCGACCTTCTGGCACGACAACCTGCAGATCGCGATCGTCGCCAACGGGGCCTACCAACCGGTATTCCACGACATTGTCGAGCAGCATGATTTCCACGATCGCGTGGCCGTCTGCGACTTTTCGGAGCCGCTGTCGCGCCTCGGCTACGCGGCATCGGACTTCATGCTGATCCCCTCGCGTTTCGAGCCCTGCGGTCTGCCGCAGATGGTCAGCAGCATCTACGGGTCATTGCCGATCGCCCGCGACACCGGTGGTCTGCACGATACGGTCACGCACCTGGATGTCAGCAAGAAAATCGGCAACGGGTTCGTCTTCGAGACCTACGACAGCAACGGCCTTTTCTGGGCCGTTGAACAGGCCATGCAATTCCATCGCCTGCCGGACGCCGTCCGCCACCCGCAGATCGAGCGTATCATGCGCGAGAGCATCGGGCGTTTCAACCACGAGGAGACGGCCCGCCAATATTTCGACATCTACGAGAAGATGCTCAACCGGCCGATCGTCAAGACCTTCTAAGAAGCCGGTTCGCCGATGCGCAGGTGCATAAGACGGGAGCCGACAAGCATGCTTTGTTTTGCCTGGAGTCGCGCCTGGATCATTTCCGGCTGGTGAATATTCGCCGTGACATGGAACGCGACGCCTGTCCCGGAACACCACTGCTGGTCATCCGCAATGTGCAGCAAGGGCGGTTGACGGCGGAGTACCGTACACGGGCACTGGCGCAGGACCAGAAGTTGTCGTCGTGGCGGCATGTCGCCACCGGTGGGCAGTATGTTCGGCAAGAGGCTCGCGCCACCATGGATGCATTTGTGATTGCCGACAGCGATCACATTGTAGACCTCTTTGCAGGCGAACCCGTCATCCACGATCTGCCCCCAGCCAACAACATGGTCGGGCTGGTGTCTTCTCCACAATGTTCACATTGAGCAAAGAGAGCCAGGAACCGGCGGACAGTGGAAATTCCTCTATTGTTGAAACCCCTCCCGGGCCGCAAAGAACTGAGCCAGCACGGGTTCCGATTCAGATCGGTCGCTGGAGGCAGATTTAGGCATGGGAGCGCGGCCAGGAACCCTTGCCCTGTGTTTTCTGAAGTTCGCGCATGGCGCGAAGTTCGCGGGGCGAGCAGCCGAAGTGTTTGCGGACAAAGTGGTTGAGGTTGGCGGCGCTGGAGAAGCCGACTTTGGCGGAAATGGCCTCGACGGACAGGGTTTTGTCACGCAGCAGTTCCTCGATCTTGTCCTGACGCAGGCGATCGAAGGCCTGCTTGGGGCCTTCGCCCAGGGCTTCGTGGAACAGGCGCCGCAGATGGGAGACGGAGACATGCACGAATCTGGCGGCCGTTTCAATCGTGGGGCTTTCGTCCATCCGCGAGGCAAACCAGGCCAGGGCCTGTTCCGTTTTCCGGCGGGCCTGCTCGGGCCCTCGTAAGGCGTGCAGATCGGTGCCGCGCAGGGCAATCAGACTCAATTCGTGCAAAATGGCATTCTGCCGGAGGGTGACAAGCTGGGTGGGCTTGACCACCGTTTCCAACGCCATATCGGCCAGCCGGCGGATGCGGGCGCAATCCTCGTCCGAGAGTGCCTCCTCATAGTAGGGCCGCGGGCCAAGCTGCGAATCCAGTTCCACAGGCACGATGCTGAAGTCGAAGATGGCGCGCTCGGTCGGTCCGCGTCCGTGGCAGCCAAAGTCAAAGGTTGGCGGAAACGCCCAAAGGGTGGGTACAGTCCTTTCGACCAGCGACGCCGGTGCAGCCAGCTCGATGGTGATATTGCCCTGCAGCAGGCACCAGAACTCCCAGGTCGGACGCTGTTTGCTTTCAACCGGGTTCTTGTCAAACCGCCGCATGCCTGCATTTGTATAGACGAGCATGCCGATACCCTAAATCAAGCGAGCGAAATAAACAAGTATTTGATTGATCTGAATATGTTCAGGATGTGTAAGGCCATGTTAGTATCTATAACAGGAATATGGATGAATGGGCGCATAGAAATATGATTTTTGTCAAATAGTGTGAGCGGGGGAGAGCATTTCTCGCGGAGGCGCAGAGGGCGCAGAGGCTGATAGGATGCACCGCGAAGGCGGGCAGGCTTCGGGGGGGGGCAACCGCAGAAGACGCAGAAAGACACAGAAGGGAAGCATTGCCGGGTGTCGGTTAGCCCCGGCGTCGGGCGTCAGGAGTCAGGCGTCCTTGAACCTAGGCAAGTGAAAGAGGAGGCGAAGCGATGAAAATGATACGTTTATGGCAATGGCTGGCGATGAGCGTGCTGGCGGTGGCCATGCTTGCGCCAGTGACGATGGCGGATCTGCCCGCATCGGGTGGCTCGCAGACGAACTTCTATGTGGATGCAGGAGGCGATTTGTGGGCCGCGCATGTCTTTACTGCTGACGGCAGTTTTGTCGCCATTGAAGCAATGGATGTTGAGTATCTGATCGTCGCTGGTGGTGGCGGGGGAGCATCCACGAAGAACTCTATTGTGCGTGGTGGTGGCGGTGGTGGTGCCGGGGGACTTCTTCAGGGATCTGCCAGTATTTCGGGATCACAGTCCGTTGTTGTGGGCGGTGGTGGAGCAGGTCGTGCTCAGAATGAAAATGGTACGGCTGAAAACGGTGGAAACTCTTCGGTATTCGGTTTCACTGCTATCGGCGGTGGTGGAGGAGCTCTCAATGTCACGGATGCACAGAGCGGAGGGGTCAGGTGGCGGTGAGTATTCTTCGCAGAGCTCGACTCCTGCCTCAGGAACGGTCGGGCAAGGGAACTCTGGTGGGGTTGGGAATGGTGTAGGAATTGGCGGCGGCGGTGGTGGTGCCGGTGGCTCAGGAGGTACTCCCGCAGGGGGAGCGGGCCTGAGTTCTTCAATTACAGGCACTGCGGTTACGTATGCACAGGGGGGAGATGGA
>CAZOXS010000404.1:0-4499 GCA_964583785.1 uncultured Victivallales bacterium | reverse complement strand
CACACGTTCCGTGTTCGAGGTGGACACCACCGGGGCATTCCTGGTTGGACAGACCCATCATCTCGAGGACGGCCGCACCTATCCTGTACGCCCCGCTCCGCCACGGACAGACGCCAATCCGGCGCAGAAAGGACAGGAATAGGATGCCGGCGAAATACGATTTTGCGCGCACGATGCGCATCGAGTTGAACGAGGACGAGCAGAAGATCCGACAGAATGGTCACACGGTCAAGATTACCCTGCCATCCCAGGGTGTCGGGACAACGTCCTTCCTGAAACAATCGCGTAATGAAGCCCGCGATTCGGACGCCTCGGATTACCAGCGCCTTCTACAGAGTATCTACGACGCGGTGCTGATCACCGATGCCTCCGGTATTGTGCGGGAATGCAATCAGCGCGCGATCGATTTCTTCCGCTGGCCTGAACCCGAACTGATCGGGGTGGCTGTGCCGTCGCTGATCTCGGGGGCGGATGATGCCGTCGTCGGGACGATCCGGAAAAACCTGACGGAACATCGCTATACGCTGATCGAGGGAACCTGCAAACGCAAGGACGGGACGACATTCCCCTCCGAGATCGCCGTCAACCGGCTGGATACCGATCTCGAAGGGCGGCTCTGTTTCTTCATCCGAGACGTTTCCGTGCGCAAGCGCGCGCAGGATGCACTCGAGGAGGCGATCACGAAACTCGAGCAGCATGACCGCAACCGCTCGCAATTCATCTCGAACGTCTCGCATGAGCTGCGAACCCCCCTGACCTCCATGATCTATGCGATCACCAACATGATCAGGGGCGTTGTCGGCCCCCTGAATAATCACGCGCAGAAATATCTGGAGATGCTGCTGGGTGACTGCCGACGGCTGCTGGCGACGGTAAATGACATCCTGGACCTGCGCAAGATCGAGAACCAGACGCTGACACTGGCGAAGGCGCGGGTGCCGTTCGGGCGGCTGGTGACCAGCAGCGCCAGGTCGTTGGCGGTGCAGGCGGAACAGAAATCGATTGCGCTCTCGATCAATACGGGGCACGAGCTCTGGTTTGTGAATTGCGATGCACAGAAAATCGAGCGGGTGATCCTGAATCTGGTCGGGAACGCCATCAAGTTCACGCCGGAAGGTGGTTTTGTGAAGGTGACCGTGCAGGCCGACCGCGAGCATGAGGGCAGTGTGCGCGTGATCGTGGACGATGACGGGATCGGTATCCCGCCCGAAGCACTGCCACGTGTCACGGACCGCTATTTCACGGTGGGAGACCAGCCAAGCGGTTCGGGACTCGGTCTGGCCATCTCCAAGGAGATTGTGGCGATGCACGAGGGGGAATTAACGGTGGAAAGTCCGCCGCCGGGCGCGGACAAGGGAACGCGCACCGCGTTTCGACTGCCCATAGCGGAGGCCCCGACCGTGCTGATCGTGGATGATGATCGCACGGTGAGCGAATCGCTCAGGCTGCAGATCTCCGAGCATGGCTACCATGTCATGACGGCGGCTAGCGGCGGGGAGGCCTTCCAGAAGGTGCACAACGAACATCCCGATATCATTATTCTCGATATGCTGCTGCCGGATATCGAGGGCAGTGAGGTGATCCTGCGTCTGAAGAGCGACCCTTCCACGGTGCGAATTCCCGTGCTGGTGCTCACGGGGGCGCATATCGGTCAGAGCAAGGTCGATGTCCTGCGCAATTTCGGTATCCCGGCCCTGTCGAAACCGTGGGACGAGACCGAGCTGCTCGACGGCATCGCCAACGCCTTCTTGGGCAGCCTGCCGTTTGCCCCTCGCTGACCGGGATGTTTTATGTTGCAAAATCGGCAAAGCTTTTTATGCTTAACCGCTCGTGATTTTCCTTTCCACGGTTGTGAGCGTGGATCTCTGTGTGAATAGATCTGATTTGGTGATAAGAAGGGTAGGGTATGAAGACGACAGGCAAGAAAAACGACGCGCATTCGCATAAGAATAAAAACGAGCACGGTGAACAAGTCCCGGCGCAAGATGCCCCGGCGACGAAGGGGCCGGAACAACAGCCCCCCGCTGCTGATGCGGAACCTGCGGCCGCCATTGAGGCCGCCCCGCTGCCGGATGACCGGTTGCTGCGGCTACAGGCGGATTTTGACAATTACCGCAAACGCATGATGCGCGAGAAGGCGGATATCTATCGTCGTGCAAATGAGGATATCATGGAAGAGCTGCTGCCCGTGCTGGACCATATGGAAATGGCGCTGGCCGCGGTGGGAGGCTCCGATCAGCATGACTCACTGGCCAAGGGGTTCAAGCTGGCCGGCGAGCAGCTTTTCTCGGTTCTGAACAAGTTCGGGCTCACGCCCATTGAGACGGACGGGGTCCCGTTCGACCCGAATGTGCATGAAGCCATTTTGCACATGCCCTCGACCGAGGTTCCCGAGAACGGGATCGTTTCGCGGACGCGTGCCGGTTATATGCTTGGAGGACAGTTGTTGCGCGCGGCCCAGGTCGTGGTTTCGAGCGGTGCCCCGGCGGATCCCGGCGCGGCTGACTCGGACGGTTCGCAATCGTGAGCGTCTGCCGCGCAAGGTTGATTTAATACGAAGGGGGACATGGTGGCGACAAAACAGGATTATTACGAGCTTCTCGGCGTTGACCGTTCGGTCTCGCCCGAAGAGCTGAAAAAAGCCTATCGTAAGATGGCGATGAAATATCATCCCGACCGCAATGCGGGGGACAAGGCGGCCGAGGAAACGTTCAAGGCGGTGTCTGAAGCGTATGAGGTGCTGAGCGACGCGCAGAAAAGGCGGCAGTATGACCAGTTCGGTCATGACGGGTTGAAGTCGTCCTTCGGCCCAGGCGGCTTTGATTTCGGACGCGACTTCACGCATGGTGCGGATCTACAGGATATCCTCGGTAGCATCTTCGGTGGCGGTGGTGGCCTCTTCGATGGGTTCTTCGGCGGCAGCGGGGGCGGCCGTCGGCAATCGGCGCGTTCCGGCGGGGCGCAGGCTGGAGCCGATCTGCGGTTTGATATCGAGATTGATTTCGAGGAAGCGGCCTTTGGTTCCGAACGGGAGGTGACGCTGCCGATCTCCACCCAGTGCGAGGCCTGTTCGGGCAACGGTGCCGCACCCGGTAGCAAGCCTGAGACTTGCCGCCAATGCGGCGGGCATGGATCGGTTGTCTCCGGCAACGGCTTCTTCCAGGTCCGCCAGACCTGCCCGGTCTGTGGCGGCGAGGGAACCATGATTCGCAACCCCTGCAAAACCTGCGGGGGCTCCGGTCGGGTCAAGAGCCATAAGCGTATTACCCTGAAAATCCCGAAAGGTGTCGAGACCGGCTCACGACTGCGCATCAGCGGCAAGGGGGAAGGGGGCTTGCGTGGCGGGTCGGCGGGGGATCTGTATGTTGTGATGCATGTCAAGGCGCATCCGATCTTCCAGCGACGCGAGGACGATCTCTTCTGCGAGGTGCCGGTGCCTTTCGATATGCTAGCCATCGGTGGCGTGATCCAGGTGCCGACGATCGACGGGCTTGCCAAGCTCAAGGTGGACGCCGGAACCGAGACCGGCAAGGTCTTCCGCTTGCGTGGCAAGGGAATGCCCAGCGTTGATGGCTATGGCCGCGGCGACCTGCATGTGCAAGTGGTTCCGGAGGTGCCTGTCAAGCTCAACAGCAAGCAGAAAAAGGCGCTGACCGAGTTTCGCGAGGCCTCGACGCCGGACAATTACCCCGGCGGTAAGCACTTTCATGAGCTTGGCGAGCAATTCCTGGAACGCAAGCGGGCCATGCAGAAGCGCTGATGTGCCGATCAGGCTGACGGGTACTGGACCTCGGCCGTGATGGCAATCCCGCCCCGCCGGTTGAAGACCCCCTTGACGATCGCCTTGCGCGGCTGGATCGCCGCGACCAGGTCATCCAGGATACGGTTGACCACCTCTTCGTGGAACGTGCCGTGATTCCGGTACGAGAACAGATAGAGCTTCAGTGATTTGCTTTCCACACAGTGCCTGTCCGGAATATAGCGAATGGTGATGTGGCCGAAATCCGGCTGTCCGGTCATGGGGCAGAGCGCGGTGAATTCGGGGCAGTCGAACTCAACCCAGTAGTCACGATTCGCGTAACGGTTCTCGAACGCCTCCAGCGTCGCCTGGTCTGGTGAATCGGGATAATCCGTCCTGCTCTGGCCCAGCAGCGTCAATCCCTCGCGGGCGGTGTGGTCGTTCATGTTATGCTTCCTGATTAAGTGATGATGGCCGAAAATGTACTTGCCTGCTTTATACCTGATTCCCAACAAGCCTGTCACGTATTCTTTAAAGTTGATTGTCTTGATCGTGGTGCCTGTTTGCGGTAGAAGTGTTTTCCTAAACAAGGAGATGATCATGCGAAACCTATTTCTGGTGCTGGGGGTTCTGGCGGTTGGTGGTGGTTGTGAGACATTGAGCGGCCAGCAGCAGCGCGTGGCCCAGACCCGGCTTTATAACGAGATGGCCAATCAGACGGTCCAAATCCAGCGTCTGGAGCAGCGTCTCAACGGCATGG
>CAZOXS010000403.1:0-2739 GCA_964583785.1 uncultured Victivallales bacterium | reverse complement strand
GCCCGATTTCGATATCGATTTCTGCCAGGCACGCCGCGAGGAGGTCATCCGCTACGTCAAGCAGAAGTACGGCACCGACCATGTGGCGCAGATCATCACCTTCGGCTCGCTGGGGGCCAAGACCGTCATCCGCGATGTCGGGCGTGTGCTGGAGATCCCGTTCGCCAAGTGCAACGATATCGCCAAGATGATCCCCGAAGACCCGAAGATGACGCTCGCGAAGGCGCTGGATCAGAACCCGGACTTCAAGAAGATGTCCGCGCAGGATCCCGACCTGCAGCAGATCCTGAAATACGGATTCGTGCTGGAAGGTCTTTATCGCAATGCCGGCACCCATGCGGCGGGCGTCGTGATCGGCGAACAGCCGCTGATCAACATTGTACCGCTCGGGGTCGACAAGGAAAAACAGCCCGTCACCCAGTTCGCCAAGGAACCGGTCGAGGAGATCGGCCTGCTTAAGATGGACTTCCTGGGCCTGAAGACGCTGACCGTGATCCAGGAGGCCGTGGATCTGGTCGAGGCCTTTCATGGCGGCAAGCTCGACATGAAACGGTTGCCCGATGACGACCCGAAGACCTACGCGCTGCTCAGCCGGGCGGACACGGTCGGCGTCTTCCAGCTCGAAAGCGGTGGCATGCGTGACCTGATCCGGCGGATCGGGATCAACAACATCGCGGAGATCATCGCCGTGATCGCGCTCTACCGCCCCGGCCCGATGGAAATGCTTCCGGCCTATATCGAGCGCAAATGCGGGCGGGAGAAAATCGTCTATGACCACCCGCTGCTCGAACCGATCCTGCGCGACACTTACGGGGTCATGGTCTACCAGGAACAGGTCCAGAAAGCCGCCAATGTACTGGCTGGCTACTCGCTTGGCGAGGCGGACATCCTGCGCCGTGCCATGGGCAAGAAGAAGAAAGAGGTGATGGACGAGCAACGCGCCAAATTCGTCGGGGGGTGCAAGGAGTTCAACAACATCAACAAGGAGCTGGCCGGGCGGATCTTCGACAACATCGCGGCCTTTGCCGGCTACGGGTTCAACAAGGCCCACAGCGCCGGCTACGCGATCGTCTGCTACCAGACGGCCTACCTCAAGGCCAACTATCCGGCCGAGTTCATGTGCGCATTGATCTCCTCGGAAATCGGCAACTTCGACAAGATGCCGGGGTTCATCCGCGAGGCGGAAACCATGGGGCTCAAGGTCCTGCCGCCGCACGTCAACCACAGCGGCACGCGGTTCACGCCGGAAAAGGAAGCCATCCGCTACGGGCTGGCCTGCATCAAGAACGTCGGCGAGGCCGCCACCCAGGCGATCATCCGCGAGCGCGAGAAGAACGGCCCGTTCACCAGCCTGCTGGACTTCTGCGCCCGCATGGATACGCAGGACGTCAACAAGAAGGTCATGGAGAGCCTCGCCCGCTGTGGTGCCCTCGATATGCCGGGCATGCACCGGGCGCAGATTTTCAACGGGATTGATTTCGCCATGACGCGCTCCGCCTCCGCGCGTCGCGACCTGCAATCGGGACAAGGCAGTCTCTTCGACCTCATGGACGACAGCTCAAGCAGTGCCATCGACGATGCCTCCGACTTCCCCGACTGCCCGTCCTGGCACGAGAACGAAATGCTGGCCGCCGAGCGCGAACTGCTCGGCATCTACATGAGCGGTCACCCGCTGACGCAGTACGAGGACATCCTGCGGCGCTACGAGCTATGCAGCATCAACAACCTCGGCGAACAGGAGGACGGAACCCTGACGCGCATCGGGGGGCTCGCGGCCTCGGTCGCCATCAAGACAACCAAGAAAAAGGAAAACATGGCCATCCTGCGGCTGGAGGATCTCGACGGCAGCGTCGAGGTGGTCGTCTGGCCGGACACCTACCAGAAGTACCAATCGGTTATCGCCCAGGACGCCACGTTGCTGATCGGTGGACGCATCTCGAAGAAAGAGGAAATCCCCAACCTGCTGGCGATCGAGATCTACCCGCTTGAGGATGCCCCGAAGCTGTTTTCCAAGTCGGTGAGCATCCACATCACATCCTCGCAGCTCGAGACGAAACTAAAGAAGGTAAAAGAGATTGTCACCATGAACCCCGGCAACATCCCACTCTCGGTCTGCCTGTTGCTGCCTGACGGAGAGAAAGTCATCATCAACGCCGAAAACGGGCTGTACGTGACACCTCAGCCGACCATGATCCATGACATTGAACATGAACTCGGCGAGAACACGCTCTTCGTGCATGTCAACTCGCAGCCGCTCAAGCACCCGGAGCCGCAGAAGCGCTTCCAGCGCGGCAACCGCGCCCCCGCCGGTGCGTGACGGACAGAAAGACCGCATCGCTGGCCCCTGGCTCTTTTGCCAGATACGGTTTCATATACGTGAGCAATATCTGATCTTTGATTTTTGACCAGTCCTTTTTGCTCTCAAAAACGTTGCTTGTCCGGCTCATGGCGTTTCCTCCACCCCATACAACCCGGCAACCAGCTTATCGACTTGGGCTTCGAGATCCGTGATGTTGGCGGCGGGGTTGGTGCGTTTGGTGGTGAGGATCTGGTCGACGAGGGCGATGATGGGTTGTTGCTTTTCGGGCGACACGTCGGGGATCGGCAGCTTTTTCCAGTCGTCGGGGTAAAGATCGGTATTACTGCGGCGGTTGGTCCGCAGGAAGTCGCGGGCGGTGGCGGAATTCATTACCCCCAGCAGATACTTGACCGAAAAACGCTGACTGGTCGCCTCCAAGT
>CAZOXS010000402.1:0-9292 GCA_964583785.1 uncultured Victivallales bacterium | reverse complement strand
GGCAGCACAAGCTTTAGCCCCGTAAATGGTCTCAACCCGACCGTTGCGGATACCGACATCGACGGTTTTAGCGATGGCGACGAAGTCGGGATCGGCAGTGATCCGCTGGATCCGACGGCTTATCCGTTCGTGGTCTCCGGTACCGTCTACTACGGTGGTACGCAGACCGGGACGGTCTGGTTGGTGGCGACGGCCATCAATGGCGTCGTCAGCAATGCGCTGACGATGAGCGGGACGAGTGTCGTCTACAGCGTTTCAAATCTCGTGACCATGACCGATTATGCCATCCACGCGTTCCGCGATTCGACGGGGGACGGCATTCAGAATTCATGGGAGGCGAACGGCGCGCACCCGCTAATCCCGGTCAGTTCGCCTTCGAACGCCTTAGTGGGTATCGATGTCGTGCTGACCGACCCCACGGCCGATAGTGATGGTGATGGCTTGACGGACTTCGATGAAGTCTATGTGCATTTCACCGATCCGGCCAATGCCGATAGCGATGGCGACGGGATGCCGGATGGCTGGGAAGTCCATTTCGGTTTGTCTCCGACCAATCCTGCGGATGCCACGGATGATGCTGAACCGGATGGGCTAACCAATTTTGAGGAGTACCAGTTCAGTTCGAATTACTTCGGTACGGCGATTTTTAGCCCGACCAATGGGTTGAGCCCGATTGTGGCGGATACTGATGCTGACGGGATGCCGGATGGCTGGGAGGTGCAATATGCGCCGACGCTCGATCCGCTGGTGGATGATGCGGCAGATGATCCGGACGGCGATACTTTGACGAATCTTGATGAACATGGGCTTCTGACCGATCCGACCCTTGCTGATACCGATGGCGATGGGATGCCGGATGGCTGGGAAGTCCATTTCGGTTTGTCTCCGATCAATCTTGCGGATGCCACGGATGATATTGAACCGGACGGGCTGACAAACTTGGACGAGTACCAGTTCAGTACCAATTATTTTGGCATCACCGGCTTTGCCCCCACGAATGGGCTTAACCCGACTGTGGCCGATACGGATGGTGATACGTACGCGGATGGTTTCGAGGTTCAAGGGCGGTCAGACCCCTTGATCCCTGATTCGTTCCCGGTGCGGATGAATGGGTCGCTTTTCAATAACACCATGCCGTTGCAGACCGGGACGGTTTATCTGGCCCTGTATTACGAGTCGAATGCGAATCATTTCGCGAACTTCTACGTGACCAACGCGACGGCGGTCGGCCCATATTCGATTGATGTCGGTTACGTGCCGACGCTTTCAAACTATTGGATCAACGCGTTCATAGACCTTAACACCAATGGCCTGCAGGAGAGCTGGGAGCCGTATGGCGTGTCGCCTGCGACCGTCACCAATTCCATCACCCCGACAAATGATTTCTTTGTCGGTGTGATTCTTTTGACGGATTCGGAGGCTGATACGGATGGGGATCTCCTGACCAACTATGATGAGGTCAACCTGTACGGCACGGATCCGTTCCTGGCCGATACCGACGATGAAGGCTTTGACGATTACGACGAGATTATGGTTTACGGAACCGATCCGTTGAACCCGGCTTCCTTCCCCGTGTCGATCAGCGGTACAGTCAGTTATGCAGGCACGAATGTCGGTCCGCTGGTGACGCTCGTTGTTGACGGCTCGAATGTGTATGCCAGCAGTTTCGGGGATTACGCGGATGGTCCTTACACCACGGCGACGAACCTGCCGACGCTGTTCACGTATGCGGTAACGAATTTTATCGATGGCAACACCAATGGCGTGTTGGACCTGTGGGAGGCGCGCGGGGTGCCGGCGGGAAGTCCATTCCTGCTGATGGGGAATGTGACGGGTGCCGATATCGTGCTCGAAGACCCCATCACCGATACCGATGGCGATGGCCTGACCGATTACGACGAATATTTTATTTATAACACGGATCCTCTGGCGCCGGATACGGATGGCGATTTGATGCCGGACGGCTGGGAAGTCTACTTCGCACTGGATCCGCTGAACGTTGCCGATGGTACGGTTGACGCCGATGTCGACGGGTTGAACAACCTGGCCGAATACCAGTTCAGCACCAACTATTTCAGCACAAATGTTTTCGCTCCTGCCGACGGTCTTGATCCGACGACGGCGGATACTGACGGCGATGATTTGTTAGACGGCGATGAAGTTGGTTTATACGTTACCGACCCATTGAACGCCGATACCGATGGCGACGGCATGCCGGACGGATGGGAAGTCTTTTTCGTTCTTGATCCGCTGGCCGCCGACGCGGGTGCCGATCTGGACGTCGACGGATTGACCAGTCTACAGGAATATCAGTTCAGCACCAATTATTTCAGCTCGACCGCTTTCGACCCGGCCGATGGCTTGAACCCGACATTGGCCGATACGGATGGCGATCAGTTGAGCGATGGTGATGAGGTCAATAGTCATGGGACAGATCCTCTGAATACGGATACCGATGCTGATGGGTTCACGGACTACGACGAAATGCCGGAGGATATCAATGAGAATGGGATAGGATCGGATCCGCTAAACCGGTTGGATCCTGTAGTGGTTGATGGATATGCTGCTGGGGATCCGGTCAAGGGCGATCCTCGCAACACTAACTACTACCTAGAGAATGGAACCCTTCAGTTCCCGTATGATTCAATTAAAGAGGGCGTTGATCGGGTTGAAGATGGCGACACGGTTCTGGTGATGGATGGTGGGGCGCTGACCGGTAAGGAACCCTACAAGAGTGAGGGGAATATCAACATTAACCCCATGGGCAAACGGATTACGATCCGGTCTCGCAACGGCTACGAATTCACGGAAATCCTGGTGGAAAGTGGCAACGCATTCATTCTCAATAGCGGGGAGGGGGCTGATACCGTTATTCAGGGCTTCACCATCCGTACCAGTGTTGACGGTCTTGGCAGCGCAGGTATTTTGGTGGATGGCTCCAGTCCGGTGATCCGCGACTGCCGGTTCTATGACTGCGGCGAGGCCGGCCTACTGGTTCGCAATGAGGGACGCCCCTTAGTTAAGGATTGTCTGTTCGAGGAGAACGCGGGTGCGATCAAGATCATTGAGAGTCATCCGCGAATTGAACGCTGTGTACTGAAGTCAAATGTGGATGCGTTTGGCGGTGGTATCTGGATCACGGGGTCATCGTCGGTCACATCTCAGCCGGAAATCGTGAACTGCCTGATCGTGCAGAATACGGCGACGGATACGGGTGGCGGCGTTTACGCGGGGGCAAATACGCGGGCGATGATTGTGGACACGACAATTGCAGATAATGTGGCCGATCTTCGGGGTGGCGGCATCTATAATGCGGGTAGCACTGAGTTCTTGAATGGTATTCTATGGGGTAATACCGCGCCAACAGGCCCTGGGTTTTTCCTGGACCGTGCGTTCGTAACTTCCTATAGCTGTATGCAAACGGAAAGACCTCTGAGTATTGGTGTGTTTGTGGCCGATCCGCAGTTTGCCGGGCCGAATATTTATGCCATTCTAAGCTCCTCCCCATGCATCGACAAGGGGGTTCCTTATGTGAATTCGCTTGTTCCCTCGAATGACATTCGGAAATTGCCGCGAACCGGAACGGATACTTATGAGCCACGTATCGCACACGATGTGGGTGCCTACGAGTATCAGCCAGGGGGGGGGGTGTTTGTGCAGAGTCCTGGCGGTACGGGTGGTCAGGTGGTGGAGGCCGGCCTGCCGCAGACAGTCTCCTGGACTTATGACGGGACAGTCGGAACCAATCTGGTGCTGGAATACACCTATGACTTCCTGGCTGCACCGGTATGGAACCTGATTTCAAGCAATGTCTTCCGCGGCAACGCCGGGAGCGGAAGTTACACATGGAGCGCGCCTGAGACGATTACAACCCGTTGCTATGTAAGGGTTAGCGACGCCGAGAACGCGCTGATATTTGGTAATTCTCCAGTTGAATTTTCGATCACCAACGGCATCCAGGTGTATACGCCAACGGGAGGGGAAACCTATTATCTCGGGCAGACGGTTGATCTGGCCTGGGCGTCCTCGCCCGCAGCGGCAACGAATGTGCAGTGGGCATTGAGTACGGATGGTGTCAACTTCGACGTCGGGAATGGCGCCATGGTGATGTCGGTGGCGCATACGGCAGGCGGGGTGACGACGAATGCCGCCGGCTGGCTGCTTGATGCCCAGGATCCCGGTTTCCTCACAACCAATGGCCAGTTGCGTGTTTCTGGCACAGGGCTACGCGAGGGACGATCAGGTGGGAATATCTCGGTACTTGGTTTGGTCATCACGCATCCGGCATCAGATTCGGTCGTCCTTACGGGTAGCACTTGCACGGTCGAGTGGACGGGACTAGGGGCCGGCAGCGCGGTCGATATCCGTTATTCGGATGATGGCGGATCCAGCTTCACGGTGGTGAGTAACGGTGTTGCCAATGTCGATGGCACGAATGCGTTTGCCTGGGTCGTCCCGCTGCCGGCAACCTCGAATGCAGTCCTGGAAATCAGCTCACAAACCGATACGAACATCGTGGCAAGGCGTATTTTTGCCGTGACCGATAATCCGTTGGCGGTGAATGTGGCGGGCGATGGGATTCCTGACGATTGGAAGATCGCCAACGGCCTGGATACTCTTAATCTGGATGGCCAGAGTGGTGCATATGACGATCCGGATGGCGATGGATCCAGCAATGAACATGAATGGCTGGCGGGGACTGATCCGCTGAGTAGCACCTCTGTGTTCGGTATTCTTTCCGTGGAACCTGCCGCTGGCGATATCGATCCTACTCCTGATGCAAGTGGTATGGTCTTGCGCTGGCGAACGGTGCCTGGTCGCCGGTATGTGGTGGAGTCATCCGATTCGCTTGGTACGGGGTGGACCAATGTGAGCGGGATGCTTGAAGCAGCGGGCGATACGCTGGAATGGACGGATACCGCTCCGGTTGCGCGGCGCTTCTACCGCATCGGGACGATTTTTGAGTAGGGCTGAAAACCGTGTTGCGCCATGTTGTTTTTACTGATACGATCTCGCAACTATGTTTTTTGACCGTATACTTGAAGCCGCGATGAGACGCCGCCTGTTTGCAGGCTTTCTGGCTTTATCGGTTTTCACGGCGGGCACCCCGGCGCTGGCGACCAGGCTGGTTGTCAAGATCCAGGCCGCGAATCCCAGTGCCGATAAAGCCCAGCCAGTTGAAATCCGCGCTAGCTTGCCGGCAAGGATCACCACCAACGACATCGTTAATCTAGCCGGTTTGAACCTGGGGTATGACGTCAAGAGCGATTCCTATTATGTACACGCAACCATCCAGCTGGCCCCCAAGGAGATCGTCGTCCGCGAGGTTGAACTCAATGATATCTGGCTGATTGATGAGGCTGAGGTCAAGACCCTCGAGACGAGGGCCGCGCAACTTTCCGGCCTGCTGGCGTCGACGCCACATGGGGCGATGGCGCAGGAGGCGAACAACGCGGTCAGGCAAGGCGTGGCGGATATCCTCCAGCGTCAGGATGAGAATCAGATCACGCGGGTTAGTCCGGTGCGCCATATCCAGGTTTATGAAGCGAACCGCAAGGCGCTGAAGGAGGTCAGGCAGCATGTGGGGCAGATCGAGAATCTGGCGTTGGCCTCGGGAATCAATCCCGGCGACACGTTGGTTGGTGATGACCGTGGGGCCGCCGCCCCGCGACGGGACGTGCATTTCCCGGTGGCCTTTGGCGAGGCAGTCTACAAGATCACCGTCAGGAACAGCTCGCCGACGCAGTCGCGGCGCGTTCCCGTTCGCCGCGATCTCCCCCCCGAGGTGACGATTGATGACGTGCTTGACGCCGGCGGGCTTTCCGTCCGGTTCGAGCCGAAGGATGGCGTGACTGCCGTCTATGATGATGCACTTGAACTGGCACCGCTGGAAACCAAGACGTTCGACGTCCGTATCCGTGACAAGTGGAACGTCAATGGCCCGCGCATCGATTTCCTGGGTGCCAAGGTCGTTGAACTGCGTGCGGTAATCGCGGACCGGTTTAATCTGGGTGCGGTTGCGAACATGCTTGACGAGGCGGAAACCCGGCTGGCCGCGATCGCGGGCGAAAATGGCCCCGCCGAATTCACGCCCGCCTACATTGCCTTCTATCGGCGCCAGGCTGACCGTCTGGATGTGATTGAGCAGGATTTGAACCGTATTGATGCGGCACTCAAGCCGCTGGAGACCAAACGAGGTTTCCCGCTGCCCGCGCCGGACAAGAAGACAACGTGGCTGATTATCTATGTGATTCTTGGATTCCTGGCTCTGTTGAGCCTGCTTTTCTTCCTGCGCTGGTTTGTTAGATCATCGTAATGGCACCGGGGCGGGCAAGAGGATGCAGGGGGGGGGACTTTGGGAATTGAACATCGAACATTGAACGCTGAACATCGAAGTGTGGAATCGCTCTTCCTTCGATGTTGGACGTTCGATGTTCGATGTTGGACGTTCAAATGAATTGAAGTTACAGGATTTAGGATCAGGGGACGGGGGGAGTGCGAGAGGGTATGGCATTAAATCTGAATTTGCTGAAATTGAAGGAATTCGGCTCCGTTGCGGAAATCCGGCAGGACGTGGTCAGTGTCAGCGGTCTGTCCAATTGCATGAACGGGCAACTGGTCTATATCGAGGATAAGGCCAGAGGGGTGATTGTCGGCTTTGATCCGGATTACGTTCTGGTGCTGATTGTCAAGGCGACCGGCAAGGTCAAGCCCGGCGACAAGGTAACCACGAGGCTGGACGCGTTCAAGGTGCCGGTGGGGATGGGATTTATCGGTCGGCGGGTGAATGCACTGGCGGAGCCGCTTGATGGCCAGGGCAGCATCAAGGAAGATGACCTGTACCCGATTTTCAATACGGCTCCGACCGTCCTGCAGCGGGAACCGCTCGATGCGGTGCTCGAGACCGGTACGAAATCGATCGACATGACCTTGCCGATCGGCAAGGGCCAGCGCATGCTCATCCTCGGTGACCGCATGACGGGCAAGACCTCGGTTTGCGTGGATGCGATTGTCAACCAGCGCGGCAAGAATGTCGTGTGTATCTACTGTGGCATCGGCAAGGCGGAAGCGGCACTCGACCGGGTTTCGGAAACGTTCAGTCACGAGGATGTCTGGGACTATGGGATCATGGTCACCGCCGGGGCCTCCGATTCGATGGGGCAGCAGTATCTGGTGCCGTATGTGGCCACCAGCATCGGTGAGTATTTCATGTATAAGAAGGGGATGGATGTGCTGCTGGTGTTCGACGACTTCACCAAGCATGCCTGGGCCTACCGCCAGATCTCGCTGTTGCTCGAACGCGCACCCGGACGCGATGCGTATCCGGGTGACATTTTCTACATCCATTCACAGCTCGTGGAGCGGGCAGGCAAGATGAAACCGGAGCTTGGCGGCGGCACCATGACGCACCTGCCGATTGTCGAGACGCAGCAGGGCGACTTCGCGGGCTATATCCCGTCGAATATCATCTCGATGACCGATGGACAGGTGTTCCTGAATTCGACGCTTTTCGGGGAGGGTTTCAAGCCGGCGGTCGATATGGGCCTTTCGGTCTCGCGTATCGGCAGTAAGGTGCAATGGCCGGCGATGAAGAAGCCCACGAGTATGCTCAAGATTGATTATGTGCGGTTCCGTGAGCTTGAGAAGCTGACGCGGATCAAGGCAGGCAGTTCCGCCGATCTGGACGCGCGTCTGGCAAAAGGCAAGATTCTGGAAGAGGTTCTCAAACAGGATGAACGCGCACCGTGGCCGATGGAAAACCAGGTGCTTCTGCTCTTCGCCTTGCAGCATGGCCTGTTCGAGGGGCTTCCGCCGCGCCAGGTGCAGTCGACATTCACCCGGTTTGTCGAGCAGCTTCGTATTCGCCGCTTGGATCTGGTTGAAACGCTGGTGAACGAGAAAAAAATGACGGAACCGCTATCCAAAGGATTGCTCGATGAGCTCAATACCTTCAAAGATTCCGCTCTTTAAGCTGACGGTTGAAGAACGGGGCATTATCCAGGACATCAAGGATTTTGTGGTTCGGATCAAAGGCCTGCCGCACTGCCTGAACGGTGAAATCGTGGATATGGGGGACGATGTTCGCGGGCTGGTCATGGAGTTCGACGAGGAGGCGGTCCGGGTATTGGTACTGGGGGCGACCAACAAACTGCGGATGGGCAAGGAGGTCAGGGCTCTGAATCAACCGTTCACCGTCGGTGTCGGACCGGCCTGTCTGGGCCGGATGGTCAACGCGATGGGTGAACCCTGTGACGAACATGGTAAGCTCGATGTGGTCGAGCAGGTGCCCGTTTTCCGGATGTCGCCCTCGCTGATGTCGCGCCGCCCGATCGATACCTTCATGCCGACCGGGACGAAGGTTGTCGACATGCTTACGCCACTTGGTTGCGGTCAGCGGCAGTTACTGCTGGGTGATCGCATGTCGGGCAAGACCTCGGTGGCGATGGATGCGATCGCTCACCAGCGCGGCCGGGATGTGGTCTGTGTCTATTGCTGTGTCGGAAAGTCGGTCTCGGGATTGGAAAAGACCATGTCGCTACTGCTCGATAGTAAGGCATTGACCTACACGGTGGTGGTGGCGGCACCGGATAACGCCCCGGTTGCCGAGCAGTTCATCGTGCCGTTCACAGCATCGGCTATCGGGGACCACTTCGTGCGCCAGGGGCGCGATGTGCTCGTGGTCTTCGACGACCTGACCAAGCATGCCTGGGCCTATCGGCAGGTGTCCCTGCTGCTTGACCGCCCGCCTGGCCGGGAAGCGTATCCGGGCGATATCTTCTACCTGCATACGCAGTTGATGGAGCAGGCCGGCTGTTTCGATGCGAGCTATGGTGGCGGAACCATGACGTTCCTGGGCTTGGCAGAGACGCTTCAGGGTGATTTGACCGGCTATATCCCCTCGAATCTGGTGTCAATGTGTGATGGGCAGGTGGTCTTCAGTACGGCAATCTACTCGGAAGGCATTCGCCCTGCCGTGGACGCCCAGTTGTCGCTTTCGATTGTCGGTGGGCGTACCCAGCCGAAACTGCTGAAGGCACTGGCCGGAACCCTCCGCGCGGATTACGCATCCTATTTTGAGGTTGTGCAGTTGAGTCGGCTGTCGGCGCTGTCGGCGACGGCCACCCGCACGCTCAAGCGCGGAGAGGCGATCCGGGCCGTCCTGCAGCAGGGGCACCATGTGCTTAGCGGGTTGGCGGAACAGGCGTTGTTGCTTTATGCACTGAAGGCGGGGATGCTTGATGACTTGACACCCGAATCGCGGGCTGCGTTTTGCGAGGGGATTGCCGATTTC
>CAZOXS010000401.1:0-4481 GCA_964583785.1 uncultured Victivallales bacterium | reverse complement strand
CAGGAAGTGAATTTTATTCACGCTTTTTTTAGGGCTAGTGGAATGTGATGTATTCAAACTGGTTGGAACGCGACGCGGCGCGCATTCCGTCCCCAGTGCAGGTAAATGAGCCAGTTATGGGACATATAGACCATACGCAGTAGCCAAGGCCAACGCGTCATAACCCCGTCAAACCCTTCATTGGACTCGGCAGCGACTCGGCAGGGGCAGGCCGCGAAAATGGAAGATGGCGGATGTTGTGTGCGATCCGGCCGTGCGAAGCAGGCGTAGGGTCGAATCGCGTCGTCATCGCGAGGCTCTTTCTCTTCCACAGCGGCTCACCGAGGACGGTTCGCCCTGCCTTCGCCGCGGACGGGGTGGCACCCGTCCCTGCTGGTGGCCTTCGCTTGGCTTTTGTTGGATATTGAGTGTTGGGCGTTGTTTATACTGTCAGCTCGACGGTGTGGTCCTGGCGGTCGTCGATCAGGTGGATGATGCCGTCGGGTTGTTCCTGGTGATCGAGCAGCAGGAAGGGCTTTTCGGCGTCGGCGGCATGGGTGGCGGTGATGTGGTAGAAGGTTTCGCGGAAGCGGTAGTGCAGCTTGAGCGACGGCCAGTCGGCGGGCAATCGCGGCTTGATCCGCAACTTTTCGCCTTCGAGCTGTACGCCCAGCAGGGTCTCGACGAGCAGGCGGTACATCCAGCCGGCTGCCCCGGTATACCAGCTCCAGCCGCCACGCCCCGTGTGCGGGCTGGCGCCGTAGATGTCGGCGGTCATGACGTACGGTTCGACGTTGTAGCGGTTGACGCCGTCCGCATCCATGGCATGCCGGATCGGGTTGAGCAGCGAGCACAGCTCCCAGGCCCGGTCGGTGTCGCCCAGTTCCGCAAAGGCCATGACGGTCCAGATCGCACCGTGGGTATACTGGCCGCCGTTCTCGCGGACACCGGGCGGGTAGCCCTTGATGTAGCCGGGTTCGAGCACGCCGTCCGTGAACGGCGGATCGAACAGGCGGATCAGTCCCTCCTCGCGCCGGACAAGGTACTGGTCGACATGCGTCATGGCCTGCCGCGCGCGTGCGGGATCGGCCGCGCCGGATATCACGGCCCAGCTCTGGGCAATGGAATCGATCCGGCATTCGTCGTTTTCGGATGAGCCGAGCGGGGTGCCGTCATCGAAGGTGGCGCGCCGGTACCACTCGCCGTCCCAGCCGTTGCTCTCGATGTTCTGCTTCAGTTGGGCCTCCTCACGGGTGCATGTTTCGGCAAACGCGGTATCGCCCCGGCGCGTGGCCAGCGCGGCGAACTGTTCAAGCACCTGGTACAGGAAAAAGCCCAGCCACACGCTCTCGCCGGTGCCTTTCTCGCCGACCAGGTTCATGCCGTCGTTCCAGTCGCCGCTACCGATCAGCGGCAGACCGTTTTTACCGAAGCGCAGGCCGTGTTCGATCGCCCGCACGCAATGGTCGTAGAGCGAGCCCGCCTCGCCCGCAAGCTGTGGGAGATCGTAGTAGGACTCCTCATCCGCGCTCACCGGTCGGCCTTCGAGGAATGGCGCGCTCTCGTCGAGCACGCCCGTGTCGCCGGTGATCCTGACATACCGGCAGGTCGCGTACGGCAACCAGAGGTAATCGTCGGAGCAGTGCGTGCGTACGCCGCGGCCGGCGGGCGGATGCCACCAGTGCTGCACGTCGCCTTCACGGAACTGGCGCCCGGCGCAGCGCAGCAGGTGCTCGCGTGCCGTCCAGGGGGCGGCGTGGAGCAGTGCCGTCGTGTCCTGGAGCTGGTCGCGGAACCCGTAGGCACCGCCGGACTGGTAATAGCCGCTGCGTCCCCAGTAGCGGGCGGAGAGCGTCTGGTACTCCAGCCAGCCGTTGACCAGCAGGTTCAGCGCAGGGTCGGGCGTCTCGGCGTACACCACGCCCAGCGTGCGCTTCCAGAACTCCCAGATGCTCTCCAACGATTGCCGTGCGCTGGCCGGATCGGCGAAGCGGCGAACGAGCTGCTGGGCCTCCTCCATGCTGTTGGCGGCCCCCAGCACGAACACCAGCTCGCGCTCCTCGCCGTCCGCCAGGCTGATGGTGGCCTGCAGGGCGGCGCAGGGATCCAGGCCGGCCCCGGTACGGCCGGAGAGTTTGACCTGCCGCATGGCGGCGGGATCGGCTGCCGTGCCATTGCGCCCCAGGAACTCCGTGCGATTGCCGCTGACGGTGCGGTCGGCGTTGCTGACCGTCACGAAGGCCGTCTTGTCGGCGAACTCGCGGTTGTAGGCGCTGCGGGCGAACAGCGCGCCCGTGGCCGGGTCAATCGAGGTGACCACATGCATCAGGTTGGTGTGGCGCCACTCGCCCAGCACCCATTCCCAGTAACCGGTGACCGACAGGCGCCGCGGTCGCCCGGAGTGGTTGCTGAGTTTTATCGTCACCAGCTTCACGGGAGCGTCGAGCGCGACCGAGGCCCAGCATTCCGAGACGATGCCGCCCTGGACGTATTCGAACACGCTGTAGCCGAAACCGTGGCGGCAGACATAGGTGCCGTTGCCGCGCACGGGCAGTGGTGATGGTGACCAGAACTGGCCGGTCTCCTCGTCCCGGATGTAGAATGCCTCGCCGCTGGTATCCTCGACCGGATCGTTATGCCAGGGGGTGAGCCGGAATTCATGCGCGTTGTCGACCCAGGTGCAGGCCCCGCCGCTTTCGCTGATCACCGTGCCGATTTGCGCGTTTGCCAGCACGTTCACCCACGGCGCAGGCGTGGTGCGTCCTGGCGGCAGCGTGACGACATATTCGCGGCCGTCGGGCGTGAATCCACCCTGGCCATTAAAGAAGAGCAGGTCGCGCGGCGTTGGTACGGCTGGTGCCGCCAGCGGCGGCGTGCGGGTGGGTATCAAACGCGCGATCTTCCGCTCTATCGGTGCCGACCGCTCGACCTGCTCTGCCAGCGTCTCGGCGCTGTCGGTCAGGATCACCCGCGCGACGGTCTGCAGCAGCACCCGCTCCTCCTCCGGCAATTGCTCGCTGCGCCGCAGGAAGATGCCGCCGGACTTGTCCACGCGGTCGGCTTCCGTGCCCGCCGCGATCAGGCCAAGAATTTCCTCTTGCAGGATCTGGCGGTAGCCTGAGAAATCCTCGTTCAGGATCACCAGGTCGGTCTTAAGCCCCTTCTCGCGCCAGTAGGCGTGGGCCTTGAGCACATCGCGCACCAGTTCGAGGCGGTGTACATCGGCAATGCGCAGTAGCAGGATGGGCAGGTCGCCGGAGATGCCGAAGGACCACAAGCCGGGCTGGCCGAGGTGGTTGCGGGTGATCACGCCGGCGGCGGCGCGATGCTGCGGATTGGCGTGGATGATCGATCCCGCCAACTGGACATACACTTGCGCCTGGCTCTCCGTCGCCTGCAACTGGCGTAGCACGAGCTGGCTGTGCGACCAGGCCATCTCGAAGGCGCGGGCGGCAAAGCTCGGATCGCGGTATTTTTCGATCAAGGCCAGTGCCTCTGTGCGCGATGCCGCCATGCCCGAGATGACGTGCCAGTTGGCGGATGAGTCGGGGTCCATCACGACCGCACAGCGCATCGCCACGATCGGATCGAGCACGGCACCCTCCGTGCCGGAAAGCGGCGCGGTGGTGTCGAATGCGGCCGGGCTGGCGACGGAGCGACCGCGACCGATGAACCGGGCGCGGTCCGTCTCGTAGGAAACCTCGCCCGCCGGTGCCCCCTGGGTGGTCACCAGATGGAACATCCAAGGCGGCGTTTCCTCCGGTGAACGCGGCCGCCGCGTACAGAGAATCGCCTGCGACGCCCTGAGAATCTCGGTCTGCACAAACAGGTTGCTGAAAGCCGGGTGGGCGAGGTCGGTAGTCAGCGGGGCGAGGACGATCTCCGCATAGCTGGTCAGCTCGATGGTCCGGGTAACGGCCGCCAGGTTGGTGAGTGTCACGCGCCGCACTTCGACATCGTCCTCGGGCGACACGGCGATTTCCGTATGGGACTCGATCTTCTCGTCGCGGCGGCGGAATTCCGCGCGACCCTGCTGGAAGATGGCCTCGCTGTATTTAGCCTCGCGCCGCACCGGTTGGAAGGCCGTTGACCAGAGCGCACCCGTGTCGGTGTCGCGCAGATAGCAGAAAAGGCCGTGCCCGTCGCGGGTGGCATCCTCGCGCCAGCGGGTGACCGCCAGATCCTTCCAGCGGCTGTAGCCGCCGCCCGCATTGGTGGTCATAACGTGATAGCGGCCATTCGAGAGCAGGTGCACATTCGGCATCGGGGTGTGTGGCGAGGGGAACACGCGCATGGCGGTGGCTTCGGCCTCCGGTGGACGCCGTGCGGCTCTGACCTCCGCCGCGTGCGGGTGCAGCGGCGCGGCAAAGGTGGGGATGCGCTCGTGCAGCAGCAGTTCCGAGGCCTTGAAGACCGGGTCGGCCAGGAACCGCCGCTGCATCGGGCGATCCCGCAGCAGGTACGCGAAGGCCAGCAGGCTCATGCCCTGGTGATGCGCCATG
>CAZOXS010000400.1:0-8984 GCA_964583785.1 uncultured Victivallales bacterium | reverse complement strand
CAATGGTTATGATGTAGCATATTATATTACAAATAGCTACAATTATTTTAAAAACAAATGATTGGAAATCACAGGCATCCGAGCTAGTATCCCGCGCATCGGGTTTTGCGGCGGCATGGTACGGCCTTTAGGAAACAAGGGCGGGGAGCATAGGTCAGACGTTCCGGTAATTCGGAGCTGATGCATTATACTTTACAAAACCCCTCGCCGTGCCCGGCTTCAAGCGGGCACGGCGAGGGGTTTTGCAAGAGCCTCGAACAGATAATTATTGATGACGATATAAAGATGCAGTAGTCTACTGACTGAGGTGATATTATGATAAAACGTTTTTTTACGCTGGAATACTGGCAAGACGACAACTGGTTTGTCGGGAAGATCCGCGAGGTGCCCGGCGTGTTCAGCCAAGGGGAAACGTTAGCTGAACTTAAAGAGAACATTGCCGATGCCTACCGAATGATGCTTGATGCAGAATCCGAGCCCGCACACGCGGGGGCGCTGACGTTGGAATTCGGGGTTGAAGTGTGAAGCATGGCAATTTCATCCGTTCCCTTGTCAAGCGCGGCTGCCATCTTCATCGTCATGGAAAAAGGCACGACATCTATGCCAATCCTGTGACTGGACGCATGGCACCGGTCCCCCGCCACCCCGAGATCAAAGAAAGCCTTGTGAGACTCATCGACAAACAACTTGGCCTGTAGCTCTTAGACGCCAAGGGGCATGCCTTTCGCAATACGTAAGCAAAAGCGTACATCTAAGAAAGTTAACCAAAAAGAGCCTCACTTGATCCGAAATTGGCTGCGTTGAAAATTGTCATGGATGACGTGATACCGTTTGCGGGTGTACTCCGCCGCCGCAAAATCGTAAAGGCATGGCAAACCCTTGCATACGAATCCGGCAGCACCTACAAAGACCCCTCGGATTTCCCGTCGGAATACACCAGCAAAGGAACGATAGAAGCCCGTGAGATCATGTTGGAACGGCTTCGTCATCTGCTTGCAATGCTGTAGCAGCCCGTTTGCAAAAACTGAATCCGGTTCTTTCTTTGTGATCTTTGCGTTCTTTGCGGTGAGTATTATTTCTTCTTGCGGGGCTTGGCGGGTTTGACGGGGTTGTTGGTGGCGGTTGGTGCGGCGACAATGGTTTCGTCGCCGGTGATGGAGCGGATCTTGACGCGCAGGGGCGCGGATGGACAGGCGAGCGTGGCATCCCAGTATTTTTTTGTCTTCTTGCCGCCCTGGATGATGATGCCGGTCTTGTCGAGCTTGAGCTCGGCGTCGCTGTGCCACGGGCCTTCCGCCGCCGTGCAGTCGGCACCGACCCATTCGATCAGCTCCAGCCCGTCCGCGCTGATCTCGATCGGCTTGAAGCCCTTTACGGGGTTCGGCTCGGGCGGCTGGTTATCCGCGTCTAAAAGCTCGCCGTCCGGGAAGGCATTGAGGCCGTGGCGCTGGTTGTAGGCGGCGATTTTCTGCTGCAGCCGGTCGCTTTGGAAACGCTCGAAACGGATGGTGTTCCCCGCGTCCACGGTGACGACGGCCTCGTCGGCCAGGACGATCTCGGAGAGCAGTTCCTTGAGGTCGCGCAGTTCCACGGTGCAATCGGGCAGGGTGTTGGCGTCGATGAAGGCGTCCACCGCCTCGCGGTCGTCGATGTCCACGTAGTAGACCACGACCTTCTTGACCTTGTCGGGCAGGTCGGGCATGGCGACGTTGACGATGCGGTTGATGAGGGGCAGGTCGAGCACTTTGGTGGTGTGGTCCTTGAGGTCGGGCAGGTAGACCGGCACGAGCCCGAGACGGGAGTCGTTGAACGCGCCCGCCCAGAATCGGTCGAGTTCGGCCTCGTCAAGACGCAGCCCGGTAATCAGCGAGCGCAGCTTGTCCATCGTCTGCACGGGGTTGCGGAACAACGCCACGCCGTCCTGCACATCCAGCACGCGGAATGCCGCCCCGGAGCCCTGCAGCCGGTCGCGGGCGGTCTGGATGGAGTTGATGCCGACATCCACATGGATGAAACGCCGCCCCAGCCGGTGCGCCACGGCGGCGGTCACGCCACTGCCACCGAAAAAGTCGGCGACGAGCATGTTCTTGTCGGAAGAAACGGAGACGATTCGCTCCAGTAACGCCTCCGGCTTTTGAGTGGCGTAATCGGTGCGTTCGTCGGCCGTGTTTCCAACACGACCAACATCGTCCCATGTGCAGGTTAGGGGTGTTCCCATTTTGTCTTTAAGGAAGACCTTGTATCCATCTAGGCGCGGTGTTCCATCCTTCTTTACTAAAATCAATCCCTTTTCCCAAAGGTCTTCCAATTGTTGAATATTCATTCCCCAGGATCTGTTTGGAGGAGGTGTCGTTCCTCGCCACTCAAATTGTTTCGCTGCGTTTACACCGGAAAATGTCAAGTCCTGCCCAGTATAATAATCCCCGTTTTTGTCGATCTTATACCGAGAAAGTTGTGCGTCACTTATCTCGCTAAATACGTCATTGAACACAAAATCGTCACCCTTTCGGTAATACAAAATCTGGTCATTCGAACGCACGTAGCCTTTGCTCTTCATGTTGTGAGAGTTTGTTCTTACCCATATGATTTCATTCTGGAAGCAGTCCTCGCCGAAGACTTCATCCATGAGGATTTTGACGTAGTGGCCGATGTGCCAGTCGAGGTGGACGTAGATGCTGGCGTTCTCGGACATGACGGTCTTGATGGCCATGAGATTCTCGTGCATCCAGTTGAGGTAGTCCTCCTTGTTCCAGATGTCGCCGTACATTTTCTCGTCGAAGGCGCGGAGCTGGTCGTCGGGCAGTTCCTCGCCGGCGGCAGCGGCGGCGCGTTTCGGGTCGCGGCGGATGGCGATCTTCTTGGCGTAGTCGGCCCCGGAGGCGAAGGGCGGGTCGATGTAGACGAGATCCACCTGGATGCCCTGCTCCTTGAGGTGGGCGCAGGCGGAGAGGCATTCGCCGCGGATCAGGAGGTTGGCGGCGGCGGCGGGCGGGGTGCCGACCTCCTCCAGGGTTTCGAGTTCATAGCGGGGCATGCCGCGGGCGAGGCGGCGCAGCACCTTGTCGCTGTCGCGGTAGGCGAGCAGGCGGCGGGTGCGGGTAAAATTGTTCAGCACCGCCTGCCCCTCGATGGGCTGCGGGTAATAAGGCACATAATCAATCGGCATGGATACCTCCGTATTAGAGAAAAATCATATCAGGAAAGCAGGAAGACAGGAATTGCAGTGCTCATCCTATCCCTTCCTGATTTCCTGTTTTCCAAATTCCATTACTCTGCATATTCAGCAAGAAAACAGGAAGACAGGAAGTGGACTGATGTCATGTCAACCTTTCGGGTTCGTATTCCACTCCATAATATTCACGACCGATTCTTTTGATCACCAATGGCATCGCGGCGAAATTCAACAGGAGCCCGGAATGACAATCAACGGCTTTCAGATAGGATCGAACAACGGCAAAGAACACGGGGGCCAGGTCTTTCGTGGCCTTGAGTTCGACCACCACATGTCCCGCAACCAGCAAATCCAGCCTATGCTCCCCTATTATTTGATCTCGATAAGGAATGGCAACTGTTTTCTGCCGTTCAAAGGGGATGTTTCGAGCCGTCAGTTCAATGCATAATGCCTCTTCGTATATCGTTTCAAGAAATCCAGGGCCGAGCGTCTTGTGTACAGTGATAGCGGCATTGATGATCGCGTCGGTCAGTTCCTTGTCCGGCAGTTCCCGATCTCTCATTTCCCTGCACCCCTTCCTGATTTCCTGCTTTTCTGATTCAATTCCACGGCACATTCAGCAGGAAAACAAGAAGACAGGAATGCCAACGGCACTCATCCTATCCCTTCCTGATTTCCTGATTTCCTGATTCAATTGTATTTTCATCACCAAAGAATGCGGCAATTCTGGTGTTCAAGGTGTTGAGGTTGCGGGGCATGTCGGTGTCGTCGCGCAGCATGAGGAAATCGAAGCGCCGGTAGCCGAATTTTTGGTTGTTGAGGCGGATGAAGTCGTTCTCCATGAACCGGCGGCGGGCGACAAAGGCGGGCTGATCGGCATAGCCCGCCCCCTTGGTTTCGAGAATCAGCACCTTGCGTATGGCTCCGCCCTCGCGTCGGAGGATCAGGAAATCAGGGGTGTAGAACCCGACCCGCCGCCAGGTGCGGCCGGTGCGGGCGTAGCAGTCGATCCGGAAATCCGTCAGGCTGCTCTCGCCGTTGTAGTAGATTTCCAGCCCGGCGGCCCGGACATCGGCCAGATTCAGCGCGGTCTCGATGAACGTCTTCTCGAACCGGCTCTGGCGGAAATCGTAGGGCAGGTAGTGGAGCGTGCGGTCCTTAGTGTCGATACTGGCGGTGCGAACCGCTTCCGCCTCCATCAGTTGGCGGATCATGGTGTCGGCAATGGCCGGATTCCCAAGGTCGGCGGCGATTTTCTCGATTTCGCGCTTCTTCTGCTCCAGCAGGGCGGGATCGTTCGGCTTGGCGGCGGGCTGCGCATCGGTCTGGAGTATGGTGCGGCACTTTTCCTGATCCGGCCACAGCAGGGCATGATCGGGAATATCCTTGAGTTTGTTGACAAGCAGCAGGTCGGCGGCCTGTTCGATAATCTCCTCGCGGCTGTGCAGCTCGCGACGGGTGTGGAAGGCCAGCCGGATGGCGGAACGGATGGCAGCCTGATCGAACAGCGTGTTGTAATAGCGCTGCCCGTCCACGATGCAGGTGATGCGGTCGAACAGCTCCAGCAGGACAGCCTCGTAGGGGCGCCATGCAGCCACGGGCAAATCGCCGAGGCTTTCGCGCGCGATCTCGTTCAACCAGGCCGAGAAGGAGGCGAAGCCGCCTGCCTGCTCGACAATAACGGCCATTTCGCGGGTGACGGCGAACGACTGGTTATCCGCCGCATGGCGTTCGTTGAGGTAACGGGTGGTGAGTGTGCCCTCATTCTTGAAACGACCGGGATCCGCTGCCAGCATGGCCAGCGTTCCGCCGGTATCGGGTGCAGTGTCTTCCGTGATGGCGAGATATTCAACGCGAAGCTGGTAGAACGAGACCGGCGGGAGTTTGAGGTGCTCCATGCGCGAGAAACGCGGGACGGGCGATGGCGCGGCTTGCGAGCGGATGGCGTTGATCTCCCGGATACTGGTGTCCTGTTCCTGGCTGAGCTGCTTGTCAAGCACGGCGGCATTGGCCTCGTTAAGCAGGATCAAGGCGGTCTCGTCCGCTCCGCCATCCACCTGGCGCAGGCAGCGGCAGGAGGTCTGGAGCACCATGTTGCGCGGGCAGTCGCCCTTTTGCGAGAGGATCACACTGGTCAGGCTGCGGCAATCCCAGCCCTCCTTGCCGATCTGCACCAGCAGGATGATCCGGTGGCGCGAGTGCGGGTTATCCAGCAGCGCGAATTCCGCCGCGGCGTCCTTGTCGGCGGGGTGCGTCTTGTTGCCCTGGTGATACTTCAGGATTTGTTCCGGCGCGATGCCCAGCTCGCCGACCAGCAGCGGATAGACCTCCTCCTCAAGGCGGGCGATGGTGCCGCAGTAGATCGCCAGTTTGGCGCAGGTGCCGTCGGCATAGGATTTACCGCCGTATTCGCTCAGGAAGCGCTGCACGCCGGTGCGGACGATCTGGATGGATTCGAGACCGGCGGCCACCTCCAGTCGTGGCTTTTTCAGGAACGTGGCGATGGCGGTGGCCAGCGGGTAATAATAGACCGTATTGGCAATGGTGCTGGAGGCAAGGTCAACCGGTCCCGCCTGCATCTTGCGGGGGCCGTCATGATAGGGGGTGCCCGAAAATCCCAGGACCGCGCTGATCTGGCCGCTGCGGCACCAGCCGTTGACGACCGCCCGGAGCTTGATGTCGCCAAGCGCGGCACGCTGGACCTCGTCAATGAAGATCTGCAGGCGGGGTATCCGTCCGATAATATGGCGCAGTTCGTTGGCCAAGCGTTCCTTCTCGTCGTCGTTCCGCTCCACAAGCTGCATGGAGGCGTCCACCTCCACACGGTCGAGAATGACCTTCTCGGCATTCACGACCAGCACGAGACCGGTGAGATCCTCGAACGGCTGGTGGGCGGCCACCTTCTGCGCATTCGGGTTGCGGGCACGGTTGTTCCTGCTGGCGGAACGCGACTGGTCAAGCACCTCGAAGCGGATCAGCTTGCGGATGTCGGAGGCCGACGGCTCCGGCAGCACCCAGGACGGATCGAAATGCTCGATGGTACGCAGGCTGGGCACGATCGAGCTTTTCAGGCCGGAGGGGGCCAGCACGATGAAGTTGCGTGCAAACGCCTTGTTCGCAGGCTCATTGACAGCGAAGTACAGGTCCAGATAGATGAATGCCGCCATGAGGAAGGTCTTGCCCGCCCCCATGGGCAGCGAGAAGAGGTAGTCGGCATAATCGGCCTTGTAGAAAATCGCATGAATCGCATCGGAAAAACCGTTGGCATCGGGGTGCACGGTCAGATGGCGCTCGAAGGCTTCCGCCACGCCCCGGTTCCGTGCGCCTTTCGCCTGTTCCAGGGTGGAGCAGAGCTGGAAGAGGGCCAGCGCGGCCGGATCGGTGGACAGCCGGTCGCGCGCGATCTGGCTGATACGCAGCGCCCCGAGATCCTCCTGCCGGTTGAAGAAGCCCTCGGCAAAGAGTTCGGCAAGCGGACGCCCACGCCCCTCAATCTTGAGGAAAAGGTAGGTTTCAATCGCCGCGATCTGGGTTTCCCGCAGCCTGCCGCACTGGCGGATATAGGCCAGCAAGGGCGCAACGGGACAGGCTTCGGCAGCGATCCACTCGCGGGTTTTTTGCTGGATGATGGAGTAGAACATGTTGCCTGAATGTTTAGCACAGGCACAGGGACACGCGCAAGGCAATTGCCAAGCCAAACGCGTGAAAAGCGGTTCCGCCGGCCAATGGGAGCATCCCAAGCACTGCCTTTCGGTTTTAGCGGCCTCGAAGGAGAGTCAGCGCGCCGCGATACACTCGATTTCAACCTTTGCACCGAGCGGAAGCTTCGCCACTTCCACGGTTGAGCGCGCGGGGGCATGATGACCAAAGCACTCGGCGTAGATTGTATTCATTGCGCCGAAATCCGTCATATCCTGCAAGAAAACCGTCGTCTTGACAACCGCCGCCAGCGTCAGCCCGGCGGCGTCAAGCACCGCCTGTAGATTTCGGAACACCTGCCGCGTCTGCGCGTCGATCCCCCCTTCAACCAGTTTCATCGTGGCGGGATCCAATGGGATCTGCCCCGAAGTGAACACCAGGCCATCCAGGGCCATCGCCTGGGAATACGGTCCAATTGCAGCGGGTGCGAAATCGGTTTTAATCGCCTCCATATCCGTTACTCCTCTCATTCATTTTCCATGATCAATCGCCTAGGAACATTCGATAGACCGGGTTATCCGTCTCACAAACACACGGGTAGTTCAACTCCGCGACAAAAGCTTCCAGCTCGCGTTGCGATGCCGCCGCATCCGCCTGGATGGACTGCAGGCCCACCAGCACGTTGGCATAGCAGCCACCATGCTGACGGTACTGGAAGAGCGAGAGGTTCCATCGCTTGCGCATGAGCGAAAGGAACTCGACGAGAATGCCGGGGCGCTCAGGCAACTCAAAGCGGTAAATCTCTTCGGACGCGTCTGTGCGGCGGCCGCCGATCATGTGGCATACATGCAGCTTGGCAAGCGTATTCCCTGTGAGATCCTGGACTGCATACCCCTGGCGCCGCAGTTGCGCAATCAGTTCATCGCGGCCATGTTTGCCTTGTCCGACGCGCAGACCGATAAAAACGTGCGTGCTGACAACGGACGTATAGCGGTGGTTAAGCTCAGTTATGTCGTAGCCATGCAGGCACTCACAAAGCTCAAGCAGACTGCCTGGGCGCTCGGGCACCGTGACCCCCAGCAGCACTTCGCTTCCCTCGCCCACCGCATATCGCTCGGTCACAAAGCGCAACCGGTCGAAGTTGACGTTGGCGCCTGAAACAATGGCCAGCAGCGACTTGCCCTTGACCCGCGGCCGTTGTGCGTAGTTTATGAGGCCTGCAAGCGCCAGCGCCCCTGCCGGCTCGGAAATCGATCGGGTATCATCGAATAGCGTCTTGATCGCGGCACAGATCTCGTCGGTCGTGGCGGTGATAACCTCATCCACATACTCGCGTGCAAGCGCGAACGGCAATTTCCCGACTTGCGCGACACTGACCCCATCGGCAAATATCCCTGTCTTTGCCAGCCGGATTCGACGGCCGGCCTTAAGCGCCGCCAGCAGACACGCGGAGTCATCGGCTTCAACCCCGATAACCCGGATACCGGGCTGAACATACTTGATGTAGGTGGCGACACCGGCGATCAACCCGCCGCCGCCAACCGGGACAAATACCGCATCAAGACCGCGCCCCTGGTGCTGGATAATCTCCATTCCGATGGTGCCCTGTCCAGCAATGATATCGGCATCATCATAGGGATGAATGAAAGCCCGCCCCTCACGCTCCGCCATTTCAACAGCCGACCTGCACGCATCATCAAACCGGTCTCCCTTGAGGATGACGCGTACGTAGCGCCCCCCCAGCCTACGCACAGCCCGAACCTTGATATCGGGTGTGGTCACCGGCATGAAGATCGTCGCGGTAATCTGCAACCGGTTGGCAGACAAGGCAACACCCTGGGCATGATTTCCAGCTGAGGCCGTCACAACACCCCGCGCCTTCCGCGCCGCCGAAAGACACGACATCTTCGTATAGGCTCCCCGTAGCTTGAACGAGAAAATCGGCTGCAGGTCTTCCCGCTTCACGGACACATCGCACCCGAGCCGTTTGCTGAGATGCGGCATGGTATCGACGGGCGTATCAATTGCTACGTCGTATACAGGTGCGGATAAGATGCGTTGTATGATCGTGTCTGCTTGCATGGGGCACCATAACTAACCGTTAAACGGGTTCATGTCAACATCAGCTAGACGTCCGAGGGCGCGAGCATCTTGTGGTGGAGGCGCTCGGCGC
>CAZOXS010000399.1:0-12655 GCA_964583785.1 uncultured Victivallales bacterium | reverse complement strand
TGCCGTTGGCTAGCCGTCGGAATTGGATAGAGGCTACCCGCCTCTATTCGTTCCGCCGGCAGTGCCGGCTGGCAGGCCTATCACGTTCGGTTACCGTGGTGTCAGCCGCCGTATTCGTCACCCCTACACCGTTTATCCGGCGCTAACTTTTTGCGCGCCGATTTTAGATTTTCAATTCTGCGACCCACAGGGATGAACACCGGAGGTGAGCCACTAAAGTGACGTTACCCGCTACTGCTTAATAGTTTACGAATCGCTTAGCCGTAACTTCTGGGGCCGTTACCACATGGGTTATCCGCTGTATTTGTCACCCCTACACCGCTTGTGCTGCGCAAACATTTTCCGCGCCAATTTTTAAATGACAATTTTACAACCTCGCAAGCCAGACAAAGGAGGCATACATGACGAACAATTTACAGCCTAAACTTACCGGCCGGCACCGTGCGCGGAAGGGGACAACCGCGGGCTTCCCGGCGGGGTGACTGGTGACGCGTGTTTGTCAGGATGGAAACGGTACCCGCCCGTGCCGCAGGCTAAGGGCGTTAAGGGGTTAATTCCGGGTGCTTATGGGTTATAATATAACGTGGAAGTTCATGCCCTTGCCCGACAGGACTTGGGTACGACATCTTCCGTATACATCGTAAACGGCCGATTGACGGCCACCAATTAACCGGTGGCTGTCGGCGGCCTGCATTTTGTGTGCAGTCGCTGTCGCCACCTCTTACACAGGAGGATATCGTGACGGCAACAGCAGGTGAGATTTTTCTGACAAGCGTATTACCCATCATAAAGGCGGCGATCGGGCGAGGTGCGGTGCGCCCGGTTGGCGCGGAGGATGTCGCGGAGTTAACAGCGGATTGCGTAGCGATAGCAGCCCGTATGTTCCATGCGGCGGAGGCGGCAGGAAAGGAAGTGAAGCCGCGTTCGGTCGCTCATTTCGCGCTCCAAACAGCGAAGGCCGGACGCCGATTCGGCAACGCCAGCCGGACTGACGTGATGTCTGCTGCAGCGGCGTTGGATGGTGTTGTCCATATGTGTTCACTGGACGAGCCGGTAGGTGCGGGTGACGATACCGAAAGTGAGTACACGTTGCACGATCTGCTGGGTGGCCATGGGGAAGATGTCGACAGGGCAGCGGCACGCGTAATTGACTGGGGTGAACTGGAGTCTCGCCTCGACGATCGTAAGCGTATGGTGCTGCGGGATACGGCTATGGGCATTGGGCCCGCCGAGACGGCGAACAAGCTGGCTGTATCGGCACCGTACGTGGTGAGTTTAAAGCGGGATTGCGCCCGACTAGTGCGGGAAACGTGGGGCGAGGATGCGCTGCTAGACTCCGTCCAACCTTCAGCATGGCGGGCTGAACTGCGAGCGTCGCGCGGATACTAACCGCAAAGCGCCTGTGCCGTCAGATTCGGGCAGGCGCTTATTTTCGCCTTGATAATCTGAGCGGTGGTTCCGGGAAACGGAGCCTCCGCCCATGCAGACACATAAAAGTCGCGCCACTTTCAATTATTAACAACCCGCCAGCCAGTAGCCAGTGTTGCACTGGCTACTGGCTGGCGGGCAGCAATAGAAATTCAACACGACCCAAAGGACAAGGCAAATGCGATCCATTCCACACACAGGGATTGAAGCTCTTTACATATCCTGATAGGATGCCCAGCAATCAGGAGGGACAAAATGATTACGGTTAAGGTAAAATGGATTTTCGTGGTGGTTTTGGGTATGTCGCTATTCGCGCATGCGATGCTCCCTCCGCCCGTGCGATACGAATTCTCCAATGTCTTTGACATTGTAGGGCCTCGCGCAGAACTGCTTGTAAGAAACGCGTCCGATGAGATTGAACAAAGACTCGCGGATGCTGCGCGCGCAGAGGGTTATGATACGACGGAGGCATGGCTGCTGAAAAATGCCTCTTCAGGAGACACGAAGGCCCAAGTGCTGCTGGGTATGAGATACCGATACGGTATCGGTATGCACGCAGAAGTGAATCTGGCGGAAGCATTCAAATGGTTTTCCAAGGCCGCAGAGGCTGGCTTTGACGGAGCGCAGTCTCAATTGGCTGATTTCTATATTCATGGCGTTGAAGTTGAACAGGACTATTCGAAGGCTGCTCACCTAAACAGGCTGGCGGCGGAACAGGGGTTTGCCAGAGCGCAGGCGATTCTTGGTCAACAGTATTTGAATGGGCATGGTGTCGAACAAGATTATGCGGAAGCGGCACGGTGGCTCAGTTTAGCTGTAGAGAATAACGAGCCCCGAGCGCAATGTCTTCTCGGCAAAATGTATTACTACGGGACGGGGGTTCAGCAAGACGACACGCAAGCTGCAAATCTTCTTTTGCTGGCAGCTCAACAAGATTATGCAGATGCATTTTCCCTGCTTGCAGCGCTGTACCTGGACGGCAAAGGCGTTGAGCGCGACATTGGTAAATATCTTTACTGGATGGAAAGAGCCGCAGAGTCCGGTGATCCTGAGCCCGAGAAATTACTCAGAATGTTTCTCGTGTCTGACAACATCACGAAACCCGACTTTCGGAAAGCAGCCATCCAGGGAAATACTCTCGCTCAATACGCACTCGGGCGGGCTTATTTGTTTGGCAATGTGGTTGATATTGATTACGTCGAAGCAGCGTACTGGAACGGGTTGGCGGCCGGGCAGGGGCACCCTCACGCCCAGATTCTTCTTGGACATCAATACAGGTATGGTCACGGGGTTGCACGGGATGACGAGCGGGCGGCGCACTGGTTTCGCCTGGCGGCGGAACAGGGAGACGCTGATGGAAAGCAACTGTTCGCTGAGCACTTACGTCTGGGCGTGGGAGTCGAGCAAGATCTCCCGAAGGCTTTCAAGCTTTTTCAGGAAGCTGCGACCGAGGGTAACGCAAAAGCGCAATACGATTTGGCGATGGCCTTGTACAATGGCGAGTGTACCGAGCCCGACAGAGAGCAGGCACTGTATTGGATGAAAAAGGCTGCCGAGAACGGTTGGACTGAAGATGAACATATACTCGGTGTTAGCTACCTTTTTGGTGAACATGTCAAACAAGATATTCAATATGCAATTGACATGCTTGGTCGATCGGCAGCCAAAGGACATATAGATTCGCAAGCGCTTCTCGGCCGCTGCTACTTTGATGGATATGGTATTGATCAAGATGATGAAAAGGCCCTTGTCTGGCTGGAAATGGCCGCCGAACAAGGGCACGCTATATCACAATCACTTGTTGGGGGTATGTATCTCCAAGGACGCGGTACTGACAAGAATGCAGAACGTGGTTATAGCTTGGTAATGCAAGCTGCGCAGCAGGGAGTGGCGGCAGCACAACATCTTGTCGGGCAGCTTTACGAACGCGGCGAGGGCGTTGATTCTGATCTACATAAGGCGGCATACTGGTACCAATTGGCCGTTGAGCAAGGATTCGAGGATGCCAAGAACGCGCTCGATGGGCGCACTGTTAAAGATATGCGCCAGAGCCCGGGGCCATGAATGGAGTCAGGGCCGCACAGGAACACCGATAGCGCGTAGTCCTTAAGCCCAGCGAGTAGTTTATTTGTCATCGTTTGGTCTCATTCCGGACCCATATTGTGACAATTGGCGGGGATCTGCAATGCCTTTACACCGATACGCGGTATTTCCTTAGCCAGGCGTCCACCACCCTAATGGTCTCGGCGCGAACGGCGCGGTTGCAGTGTCCTTTAAGCTCCGAGCGCCGCCAACAGCCGTCGGCGCGGTAGACTATCGAGAGGGTTGCCCGCTCGGGTGCTGTCACCCGGTAGATATAGCAGTCGCCGCTCAACACACGTGTCGCATAGGTGGCTACGCAGTTCGACTGCTGCCGTCCCTCCTCCTGCAGTTCCCCGCAGCTTGCCAGGGGTATAATCGTTGCCGTGCCGGGTATGGGTGGTGGAGGAAAGGGTCGCTCCGCCCTCTGAGCCCGCGCTTTACGGGCGCTGGCCCGGCGAGCCCGCTGCTGCTCCTGCTGGCGTTCCCGCGCCTCCTGGGCTGCCTGGCGGGCCTCTTCCTGTGCGACCAGGTATTGCTGGTACTCGGCATCCACCTTCTGCTGGAAATGGTGTACCTGCGCCAGACTGGTAAACGGACTTGCTAAACGGCGGTTGGACTGGATCTCGTTCAGGACTGCTATCCCGGAAAGCACGATATCGCCCGGTGTCATCTCTCCATCGTCATAGTCGGTTTGCGCGACTTCGAGCAGGAGTTCCGGGCTAATCAGGTCGCGAAGCTGCATATTGACAGCCACCCCAAGCACCGCTTCGTTCAGCGGGCGGATATGCGCAAGCATATCGATAATCGCGGGCGATGCCTCGATGGCGTTGCGCAGGCGGCGCAGAAGTGACGGTGATACCGCCTGCGGCGGGATACGCTTGAACAGCTTAACCATGGCGGCGGTGCCGGGGAACCCCAGCCACTCCAGTATCCAGCGCTGCTTGCGCAGCGAGTAGGCGGCGGCCTGGAAACCGGCCGCGTCGATCCTGGTGCGCCTGAACACATTGTTATTGGCCAAGGCGAACGCCAGGGCGGGATTAGAGGTCGCGAGATCAATCGACAGGGGCTGCCTGGCCAGCATTTCCAGCAATGGCCATTGATGGCTGCCGAAATGTTCAACCGCAGAAACGACCGCCGGAGGGATTTCGGCCCGGAATGCGGAAAACGCCGCCGATCGACTGGCGTTGTCGCCCGGATCAGAATCCTCATCGCCGGTATCGGCAGCAGGCTTGAGGAGTCGGAAGTCCGGCCAGCATGCCTTCCAGCGATCCGGCGGGGCAAACAGCTCCTCCGCTTTAGCCTCCGGATGCCAACGCAAGCGGTAAGTCGCCAGCGGCGCGACTACCCGCAGCTCGCCATCATGAAATGAAAATTCAACTTTACGCACGACTGCTCCCGGAACGACTGCTGGATGTTTTTGATCACCCGCCCCAGCCCATGATCTGGCGACAAAACAGACACATGCCGAGCACAAAAAGCACTAGAATAATACCCCATAACGCGACCGACACAAATCCACTTCGGCTATGATCGCTCCGAGAGAACTCATCACGCTGCTGATTTCCGGTTTGGGTAACCAATCCCATGGCTTATCTCCTGCTTTTTCTCTACAAACTCACACCGACCATATAAAGCATGAATTCAGCCTGTTTTCCGGTTCGGAATACTCAATGTGCTCAAAAGATCGCATTCATCGTAAAAAATCATTGCTAAGCAGGGCGTACCTCTGATACACGTTTGAGTCATGTGCCTTATGTTGTACAGTGTATACGGAATACGAGGAGCTTGAGATGCACAAAAACAAGATTCCCAGGGCACAGCAGGAGCCGACCCCCGAGGCAGAGATACAGGAAATGCGATGGTCTGTGCTTGCCCGAACCGTCATGGATTTTACGTTCGGTACGCTTTGGTGGATAAAGGAATCGCTCTGGAAGGAGCTGCTCACCTCCCGCTACGACTTGCATAGCACCCGGTACAGCCACCCCGGGCTTTCCCTGCGCCGCATTCCGGTCACCGATCTGTATTCGCAAATCCCGATTCTCCACGGTCGCAGTAAACGCGGTAGCGTTGCGGTAAGTGGGCTTTCATCAGAGTATCCGAATCGCATAACGCACTTCGGCACGCTCATCGCGCCTGCACCGGTTCACGAGGCCCTTCCTTGGATGGGGCCCGCCCGTATCGAAAAGAACACGATAAAACCGCGACTTCTTGGAACTGAACAAACGCAGCTTGAAGCGTTCGTCCGTCGTAGGGGGCTTACATAAATGAAGCGCACAAAAAAACAGCCTGGAACCCAGGATAGGGGTGAAGAAGACCTGCAGAACGAAATCACGGACCAACCCGAAGATGGTGCCGACGCGCTATCCGACGAACCTTTACCGGATATGCCGGACGCCGATGAACAGGCTGACCATCTGGGCGAATGGCTCGAAAAATGCACGATTTCGCGCTGTAGCCCCGAATCGTCAGCACACCTTGCCTGGCTTGGGCAGTGCCTCTTTCGCCGTTATATAAGCGCCTTGGGCATAGAAGGTTCGGCAAGCGACATTCTCAATGCCGGGGCGGACGGCGGCTCCACCAAACTCCAACAGCGTCCTTGGCACTTGTTCGAGTCCTACATGTGCGCACCGGGAAAAGGCGACCGCAAGCGATACAAGGAGAATCTGATCGCGAAATGTGCCGATGCGAGCGACACGATGGTTCGAGTCAAGAAAGCCGTCAGCTACATCAAATTCTGTTTCCGCACCGTAGTCAGGCAATGGGCGGCAAAGGAGGCATACGGATTCCGCAATGCAAGTGGCCACCTTCAGGCAGAGACGGTATCCGAGGCACAATTCACACAGGATGGGGATACCGTTGAATCCATTTACGATTTTATACCAGATGCCATTCCGGACTGGGAGCAGGAAAGCAACAATCCACTTCAGGAACATGCGGCCGGACACCTTGATCCTGCCGCAGAAGCCGTCCAGAAAGATCTGAAAACCATCATCGATGCCTTGGCTAAGGACGCTGCGAAAGAGGTCCTTGCCGCTATGGATAAGGCCATGCGTATCGCACTGGCCGCACGTGCATACGGCATCTCCCTAGCAAACAAGGAGATCGTCAGGATTGCCGGGCGTGACAAATCTCAGCTCTCGCTCTATCTGCAAACCCTCGACAAAAAGCGTGCCGCCAGCGCAAAAAGCAACATTCCCGCCCTGATCGCCAACGCTGTTGACCTCCGTCTTTCTCCGGAATTAATTGATCTTCAAACCTTTATAAAGGCGAAGACCACCGAATGCCTACTCATGAATAATAGGAATTGGCTGGCGCGACCGGAAAACGCGGATCTGCTGCGCTTTTTAGAGACAGAAGGAGAGCGATCCCTATGAGCAACACAGACAGACATATCGTGCGAATTCCCGAGCCCCAACGTCTCAACACCGCCGCCTGGATGCGGGAGTGGCAACTGCAGGAAAAACTGGAAGCTGCCGATTCCGCGCACACCACCGCCAGCACAGCAAAGATAACCGCGAACCGCCGCGAACCGTCCACTCCGTGGCGGGCAGCCGTCAGTCCCCTGCACGATCCGTTTCCTGCCGTTGGCCACATCCGGATGCTATCGTCACCATGCGGAGGAAACATCGGCGAGCCGCTATACATGGCGGTCATATCCGACTGGACGGACGGGCTTGTTATCGCCGCTCCCTTTTCCTCTTATCAGGCCCCCGCGAACACAGGCGAACTCCAGACGGGCCGGGCCGAGCCTGCGCTTGCCGTGCTCTGCCCATGGAGCGCGGTCAGCGTATCGCCATTCTTTCTGGCGCGGAGCTGGTATATTGACGAACTCGGCGAGGAGCTGACCAGTGCCGCCTGGCAAGTCTTCCGCCACATGGCGACCGGGGAACCCTTACCCGAAGCGCTTCTGGCTCGCATCGGAGCCCCGATAATCCATCCCCTTGATCCGCGAATCCGCTACCAGAAACAGATTGCGGCTCGGATGACACCCCTTGTGAACGCCACCGCGCGTTTATTCAGTGATACCCTTGGTGTCCAACGCGGACTGAACGAGCAAGTGGTTGACACAGCGGCAAGCGCCGTATGGGAGACAGGCTTGCGGTATGCCGCTCAGGATCCATCCTCGATATCAATCGCACTGATAACCCAAAGGGAGCAGCACGGGGATCTGTCCGTACAGCATATTGGATCGGCCCGGCTCCTGTCACCCGCCCAACCGCAACGGAAAAATCCGGAGCGGGCGGAAATCCGATTTACGCTTCATACACGAGAGGGGACGGAGAACAGCTGGCATCCTGAGGATGGCGATATGCTCCGACTGGCCCGCATCGAACCGGACGGTACCGTTTGCACTCTGGCACTCGGCGGGATTATTCCGATTGAAGGAACGGGCACCACCGGAATTCTTTCTGGAATCTGGAGCGAACTTGAGGGCGAAACGCTAGGCTGCGATCACGTACTGGTCATCGCGAAAATATAAACACATGCCATTGCCATATATTCTTGATCCCGGCTGTATTGCCCTGCGGGCATCTGAAGATCTACTATTCGGGGCACTGCAGCATGCAGGTCGCTTGTCGCGTGAGGATAGCCTTGCACCCGGAACCATGGATATGGCCCAAGCGGCACTGGATCCGGAAGCAGAACCGACATGGGAAAAGCTGATGGCTCTGGAATGGCTGTTGGCGGTAATCTCCGGAAAACATGCAATAGCGACCTCTCTGGAACCTTTTGCCGATCTACCAGTCAGCGATATGGACACAGCCGGCCCCACCGCCCGTCAGCTCGCGGAATCCGGTGCCGCCGTCGCGGTCATCCCGCTGGCATCACAAGATGGCGGCCCGGCAGGCCTGGCCGCGCTCGTCGTCAGCCCTGCACGCGCGGGGTTGCCCCCGGATCAGCGTCACCAGTGGCAAGATGCCGAAATATTCCTGAACAGGCAGAATCTGCGCCTTGACGCCCTGACGACCATACCCGATGCGAAACGGGGACGTATCGAGGGGACATCCTGGCAACTGGGGGCGGCGCTGGCTGCCTATGCACTTTCCCAGCGACCGGAATCCCGCCTGACCCTCGCCGCCGACTGGTTGCCGACGGGCAGCGTTCTTTCCGGTGGCCACCTCAAGTCCGTCCTTGAGGGAAACAAGAGCGACCTGAACACACCGCACCGGCGCTGGTTGATCCCCTCCGAAATGAGAATACCGGATGCCCTACGCCGCAGCGGCTTTGCACAGGCGGCCACCCTCGACAACGCCTGGAATATCATCACCCATCAGGGAACCGTCGAGGAAAGCGCCGTTTCAGACTGGCCAGCCGATATCGCAACGCTGCACAGCTTTGCCAGCGGCGCAAGAGAGCCGGTGATCGCGGCAGCGCTCCTCTCCCGCTGTCGTCATCTGGTTCTGTGGCGGTCAGACAATCAAGAGGTGTCCATAAAGCCGGCGGATGATATAAGGAACATCTTGAAAGCACTGCGCCCCGGTTTGACCATTGAGGAAAAAGACATTGCTTCCAGCAGTATGCATATGATTGAGATCGTCCTCGAAGATGCCTTGAAAGCCAGCCTCAGGACGGGTCAGGCAACCCTCTTCAACGTGACCCAGGGGAACCGGCTCATGGGCTTTGCCGTCCACACCCTTGCCCGGCGTTATCCATCCCTCCTGTTGCTGTACCGGGACCAGGACAACGCGGGAATTGATTTTACGGGCATCCGCTACGATGGCCGCGACTACCCGGTCACCTTTACGCTGAGAGCCTTGGAGAAAGAGCATTCGGGAATCGCCTGGGACAAACTGCTAAGCCGTTCTGCACCCCGTCCGCAGCAAGAGTGGAAAGAACTTCTTGATAAAATCAGGATAAAACCGGAATCTGCCGAACAGGAACGCTTTTAAGGGATATGAACAACGATAACCAGAATCGCATAGAAAACAGGGATTGCCCACAGGCATCAGAAATTCTGCTCGGCAGCACCTTCTCGCTGGCGTTGATTAGGCGGAAGGTCGTGATCACACCCTCGGATCTGGAGACGCTGCGTCATGTTCTGAGAGAGCGCGGATTCGTTTCATTCTGGGGGCACGATAACACGCTGGCCGCCGCCAATGAGTTGCTCGGCTGCGATGTCACCCCGTCGCGGGAACGTCCGGCGGTATGTGTTTCAGGAAGCGGGCTGCCAATGCTGGATGAAAAGGTTTTTAGCGAATGCTGGGTGCTGACGCCGTACTATGTAACCGGCTTCCGCCCCGCCCTCGGGCAGGAGATTCAACCCGAGCACATTGCCGGCTGGCAGGTATTGAAAATGGAATGGGAACATCAAAAGGGCATAGAATGAATACAATCATTCATCTTGCAGGTGAACAGCCTTTGCCTGTCTATATCGGCGTCATGCAGTTTGACTGCCCACGCCATATCCTGGCTGTAACCGACCGGACGACTCATGTGGGCGAGACGGTCCGCAACGTCTGCTCCGCAACCGGCCGAGACGTTGAACTTCTGAAGCTTGACGCCTACGACATGCAGGCGTCCGTACACGCAATCGAAACACTACTTGCCGGGCAAAAACCTGCCGAATGGGGGTTCAATCTGACAGGCGGAACCAAACCGATGTTCGCGGCTGCTTATAAAGCGGCGCAACAGATGAACGCAACGCCTTTTTACATCGAAACCACCAACCACACCGTAGATTGGCTGGACGGCAGCGGCAGACAGGAACCCCTGCGACCGGTCATTCCATCCGTCGGCACCTTCATACAGTTGGCAGGCTACGAATCCATGCCCGCACCCGAGGCGCCATCGCCACTAAACAGCGTTGACGGGCTGCGCCTGCTCGAAGCCATGTGGAAGCAACGCGATAAACTTCAAGGATGGTACCGCACAATCGGGCGTCATATGCAATATCCCGGTGTTCCGTTCAGCGAAAGCCAGACGAACCTTAAGGGGTTAAAGGTTTCCGCCGAACTGAAAGGGCCACGGGAAGGCTATGCCGGAACCCTTCGGATCGACCATGACGAAATCACACTCTCCCCTTGGCCGACAATTGCCAAATTCATTTGCGGCGGATGGCTGGAGGACTATCTTTTCCATAAGCTCCAGGACCTATACCGGCAGAAGAAAATCACGGACTTGTGCGAGAACCTTTACGTAACCGCTGCCGATACCACAAGCAAGCAACAGGATCCGTTCCAAGAGTTTGATCTTGCCTTCAGCGACGGTTTTTTCCTAACCGTGGTAGAATGCAAAGCAGGCGACATCGACCAGAGCCACATCCAAAAGCTCGAGAATCTGGCCCGCCGCTTCGGCGGTCACTTCGGCCGCGGGATACTGGTCGCAGGCCGAGCGGACCGGCTCGATCCAATCCGCGAGCGCATTGAGAGGTCGTCAATCATCAGTGCGGTCGCCGCGGATGTCGTGGTGAGAAAACCGGATGTTCTGCTAAACATTCCCCCTGGTTCAGTGCTAGCATCAATTTCTGAATCAAACTCACGTCATAGAAGGTGAAAGAGATCTTCATACACCCCTTTTCAATGAAAAGCGCAGTTGGCGGCAAGGCGACAAATCTGCAAGCGTAACGGATAAAGGAGAATTAACGATGACATACCTATATGGTGCTAGCGTGCAAGGTATTCAAGGATACATTTTCGCGACCAACAAGTTAAGGGAAATGGTAGGGGCCTCAGAACTTGTGGAGAATCTGTGCACCAGCGGATTCAATGACTTTATTGAATCTTTGCAACGTGCCCAACCATCATCGGCGGATGCTCCCCGCAAGATTCTTGGTGCAGCCGGTAATATCAAGTGGATCTTTCCGGACAAGTCCTTATTGGAGCAGGTTGTTCGCGAGTTTCCGTTGCATGTTCGCAAAACCGTACCCGGGGCTTCCGTTTCCCAAGCGGTTGTTAACGTCACTGGCGATGTAACACCCGCAGACCTCGGCAAACTGGAACAAAAACTGAAGGCGCAGCGTAACCGGCCAATGCTAGCATCTACTCCGGATTGGGCTGCTTGCAGTCGGTGCCCGCGCACCGGACTGCCGGCCTACGAGATCCATCCGACTAAGAATGGTAGTGAGATGCTCGATGAGGCACTGGCTATGAAGGTTGACAAGTCCAGCGAGCAAAGTCCCATGACTCGTCTTGCCCGCAAGCTGCTGAATGGCACTACGGAGGGTAGTCATGTCTATCGCATGGCTGATCAAAACCTGCGTTTCCCGTATGATCTGGAAGAGATTATCAATGGCCGGGAAAATACGTGGCTCGCTGTTGTCCATGCGGATGGCAATGGTCTCGGTGCGCTCATCCAGAAAATCAATGCCGATATGGCCAAAAATCCGGCAAAGACGGCGGACGTATTCGCCCGCTTCTCGGAAGCACTTGACAAGGCGACAGCCGAAGCCGCACACAAGGCGTTTGACGAGGTAGTTGCACCAGGTCTTGATAAAACGTTGAAAAGCCTGCCTTTGCGCCCCTTGATCTTGGGTGGAGACGACCTTACGTTGATCATTCGGGCTGATTTAGCAGTACCTTTCACGGAATCATTTCTAAAGGCGTTTCAAGAATTTACTGCAAACCGAATGGGAGAGGTTGGTATTAGCGGATTGGAAAAAGGGCTGACCGCCTGTGCTGGAATTGCCTTTGTAAAGCATTCCTATCCCTTCCATTATGGCTATGAACTGGCGGAATCCCTCTGCACTCAAGCCAAGCAAGCCAGCAAGTCATCTCCCTCTGCTGCAAACGGCATGATTCCGGCAAGCCTCGCATTATTCAAAGTTCAATCGACTTTCAGTGAGGACTGGAAAACGATTCGCGAACGGGAGTTGCAAGTTAAAGCGTTTGAAGGAGCGCGAAGCTTGCATCTTGATTACGGCCCCTACGCACTCAATGATTGCGCTTAGCCCCATTCTTAAACCACTGACCGTCAAATTTAAGGTGGAATCTGTATCCATCCGTTACATGCCATGAGCGGCTCAGAGCCGCTCCCCGTCCATGATGCCTTGGCCTGGCTCCGTCCGTCCCCGAAGGGGCAGCCCGAAGGGCTGAGGACGGAGCCAGGCCAAGGCATCAACATTCCTTTCTCATGCCGCTTGCTTGAAGAATACTTCAGCCGGTGTTTTCTTGTCGAGCGCCGAATGATTCCTTTCGTGGTTATAGTA
>CAZOXS010000398.1:0-4168 GCA_964583785.1 uncultured Victivallales bacterium | reverse complement strand
TCGGCGGTCGGTCATGCGCACATTGATACCGGCTGGCTCTGGCCCGTGCGCGAGTCCATCCGCAAATGCGCCCGCACCTTCGCCTCGCAACTGCGGCTGATCGCGCGCTATCCCGGTTACGTGTTCGGCGCCTCGCAGGCGCAGCATTACGCCTTCGTCAAGGATCATTACCCTGAGCTTTACAAGAAGATCCGCCAGGCGGTCCGCGACGGGCGCTGGGAGTGCCAGGGCGGAATGTGGATCGAGGCCGATGCCAACCTAATCAGCGGCGAATCGATGGTCCGCCAGTTCGTGTTCGGCAAGCATTTCTTCATGGATGAATTCGGTGTGGATGTGCGCAATCTCTGGTTGCCGGATGTGTTCGGCTACAGCGGGTCCATGCCGCAGATCATGAAGAAGGCCGGCTGCGATTACTTCGTGACGCAGAAGATCTCCTGGAGCCAGACCAACCGGTTTCCGCACAATACCTTCCGCTGGCGCGGGATCGACGGGACGGAAGTCCTGACGCATTTCCCGCCGGAGGATACCTACAACGGCTCCTTGCGCCCGCAACTGTTGCAGCAGGGGGTCGATAATTTCCAGGAGCGTGGATATATCGAAGGGTTCCTTTCCCTATTCGGTGTCGGCGATGGCGGCGGCGGCCCGCACGAGGAACACTTGGAATGCGGACTGCGCCAGGCGGATCTGGAGGGGTCCCCGCGCGTTGTCTTCGAGCCTGCGCAGGATTATCTCGACCGGCTGCCCGCCTATCACGACGAGCTGCCCGTCTGGAGCGGGGAGCTTTATCTCGAGCTGCACCGCGGGACGCTGACGACCCAGGCCCGCGTCAAGCGCGCCAACCGGATGCTGGAGAACCGCCTGCGCCAGGTGGAATACCTCTGGTCGTGCCTGCCGCTGGGCAAGTACCCCAAGGCGGCGCTGGACGCGATCTGGAAAAAGGTTCTGATCAATCAATTCCACGATATCCTGCCGGGCTCCAGCATCTTGGAGGTCTATGAGGATGCCGCCCGTGACCACGCTGAGGCCCTGATGGCCTGCGACCGCCTGATACAGGATGCCGCCGCCGCTCAACTGAAAGAGGATGCCGACAGTGTGACGCTGGTCAATTGCCTGTCCTATGCCTACCGTCGCCTGGTGACGCTGCCGGCGGGGTGGGGCGGTGCGGTCACAGGTGATGGCGAGGCCGTCGCGGTCCAGGACGAGGATGGGACCACCGTGGCGGCGGTGGAAATACCGCCGCAGGGGACTCTTACGCTGCAGCGGTGTGAAGGTGCCGACGCCGCTGCCCGCGCCGGACGAGGTCTGGTGCTGGATAACGGCTTGATCCGCTACGAGTTCGACAAGGACGGCACGATCAGCCGCATCGTCGACAAGGAGGCCGGACGCGAGGTGCTGGAGACCGGCGGGCGTGGCAATCTGCTGAGCCTCTACGAGGACCGTCCCAACAACTGGGATGCCTGGGATATCGACGCCTTCTACGAGAACCAGCTTCTGGAACAGGCCCGGTCCGTCCGCGCCGTCCGGCTGCCCGGCGGTCCCGTGCGCCAGCGCCTGCGTTTCGAACTGGCTGTCGGTAATTCCACGCTGGTGCAGGTCGTCACGCTGGCGGCGGACACCAAGCGGCTGGATATCGAGACGACGGCCGACTGGCGCGAGAAGCACCGCATGCTGCGGGTTTCCTTCGCGGTAGCGGTGCAGGCGGCGGCGTTCAGCAGCGACATCCAGTATGGCTGCATCCAGCGGCCGACCCACCGCAACACCTCGTGGGACACCGCCCGATTCGAGGTGGCGGCGCACCGTTATGTCGATTTGTCCGACCGCGATTACGGTGTGGCCTTGCTCAACGATTGCAAGTACGGGCACAAGGTGCACGAGAATGTGATCGACTTGAACCTGCTGCGTTCGCCGACACATCCCGATCCGGATGCCGACCAGGGCGCGCACGTCTTCACCTACAGCCTGCTGCCGCATACCGGCACGCTGATCGAGTCACCTGTCCTGGCCGAGGCGGCCTGCCTGAACGTGCCGGCACTGGTATTCGCGGGACGGCGGGGCGCGTTCAAGCCGCCGTGCCGGCTGGAGGGGCGCGGGGTCTCGCTGGAGGTCATCAAACGAGCGGAGAAGAGCAAGGCCGTGGTCATCCGACTGGTCGAGACCGACGGGCGGCAATCGACGTGCCGGGTAGTGCTGGCGGATCCGAAGACCGTGCTCGTGGAAACGAACCTGGTCGAATGGACCGAGGAAGAACGGTTTGCCCCCGGCCCCGACGGTGCGGTTGAGCTGGCCCTATCGCCCTACGCGATCCGCACATTCAAACTGCAGCGCTGACTGTAGGACGTAACCCTGGGTTCAGTCTTCGATTTTGCCTGTCGCCTTTTTTCTTGATAGCTGGTCTGGGCTGCGTCATGATCGGCCTGTCGCGAGATTGGATTCATGACGTAAGCGTGGAGGAGATCATGAGTGTCACCGGTAATTCCGTATTTCCCTTGCCGGATGCCGAGGCGGTGGACCTGTGCAGACGGTTGGGACTGGTGCTTGGCAACGGCGCTATGTACGGCATGGCGCACACGGTCACGGTCAATGCGCAGAATGCCGCCTATGAGTTGCTGGTCAGCCTGCTCGACCTGTATGGCGAAATCGAATGGGCACTACTCGAGGATGGTCTGTTGATCAACGGCAAACCGGTGGATCCCGGCCGTGGCACCGCCCAGGTGTTGATCGATCAGTTGCGCCGCGGCGGCATCAATAATTTCGCCATCTGTCCACCCCTGGATCGGCGCGAGTTCAGCACCTTCCTCGCGATTCTCTCCGCCGAACCCAATTCGCCACTGGTGGCTGAAGGTGTCGAGGCGGCCGTGGTCAAGGCCGGCTTCAAGAGCATTCGTGTCGACAAGGCCGTCTACGAGCGTGTTGGCAGTCAGACGGCGGATAAGCAACCGGCCGCCGAGCCCGAGAAGCCGAAACCGGCGGCGCGGGCTACCGGGGCGCGTGTTGTGAAGAGCAAGATCTTCGATCTCGACAGTGAATTTCTTGCGCTGGACGACAACGCGGGACTCGCGGGCGGTGGCTCGTCAGTACCCGGTGCGCTCGACATTGCCGCCCAGGCGGCCCATTACCTGGAGCAGCGCAACGCGATCATGCGTCAGCATAGCTCGATGGTCGATATGGTGCGCCGCTGTGCCGAGGATCCCGCCAGTCTCGATGATTTGCGCAAGCAGCTTCTCGATAGCGGGATTTCCATGGCGGAATGGCGGGTGCTACTGGCCGAAAGCGGCGTCGATACCGGGGCGCGGCACGATGATCAGACCATTGCCCGGCTGCTGGACAGCGTTGAGGAGCTGGCCGCGCAGCGGGGGGGTAGCGAGACGGGCTCGTCGGCGATGACGTACGCGCTCGAAGCGATCGGGCGCGAGGTCGACTCCCTGATCCAGCACACCCAGGGACAGGCCTCCTCGCTGGTGCAACGGGTCGACGCAGACCGCGGCACCGTCGCCGAACTCGAGCAGCGCGCACGCGACAGCGGCATGGGTTTGCAGCTCTCGCGCGAGGAGCTGCTCGGTAGCCTGGCCGAGATCAACCAGGAACTCGTACAGCCATTGACCACCTCATCGGCCATGCTCCAGATGCTCGCCGGCGGCAGGATGGGCGAGCTGAACGCGGGGCAGCAGGAAGTCCTGAAAACCGTCACCGAAGGCATGGACCGCCTGGAAAAACTGATTGCCTACCTACAGCGCATTTCCGGCTTCCCGATGGAACTCTCCCCCGATCAAGTCATCCTCTCGGAAGCCTATGGCAGAGGGTAGACTCGAAATGTTAAAATGATGGAAAGGTAGACGACTATGGAAAAGGTGGTTATTGCGGGATCAGGGCCGGCTGGGTTGACGGCGGCAATCTACACGGCGCGCGCCAATCTCGATCCGCTGGTGCTGCAGGGACCCGCCCCCGGCGGCCAGTTGATCGTGTCCTACGAGGTCGAAAATTACCCTGGGTTCGTCGAGGCCATATCCGGCGCGGAGCTGATGGACCGCTTCCAGAAGCAGGCCGAACGGTTCGGCACGCGCATGTCCTACGCGAGTGTGCAGACCGCCGTTCGCGAAGGCAATCATATCCGCCTGGAGACCGATGACGGGGTGATCGAGACCGAGACCTTGATCATCGCCACCGGGGC
>CAZOXS010000397.1:0-6536 GCA_964583785.1 uncultured Victivallales bacterium | reverse complement strand
TTGCGCGTTATTACGCCTCGGACGTGCGCTTGCTGGATGATGAATTGCCCAATGATGGATCTCTGCTTGCTTCTATCGGCAATGATTTTGGCCGTTTGGTGCGCCTGTTGCAGATTACGGGCACAGAATATGTTGTGGGACAAAGGGAGCAACTTACGCCCTGGTTGCAGAGCGGTGCATTCGCGCTTGCCGGCGAATATGATTTTGCGAACAGGATCATTCATGCTGGCAACGGCCGACCCGGGCGAATTCTGCTTTTAAAGGTGAGTCAAGCATTACCGCGTGCGGTTTGGATGCCATCCGCAAGAACCGTTGCTGAGACCGAGATGACCAATGCTGTATTTGCACCGTCTTTTGTACCTCAGAGTGAAGTGCTGATAGCGAACGAAGATGGCAACGGGGAGGTTTGGGAGTCGCCGACTGGGGCAACATTCCAACCTGCCAGGATCAACGACTGGTCACGTTGGCGGGTAATTCTCAAGGATGCCCCTGCCGATGGCGGAATTCTTTTGCTGAATGATCCGTTCCACAAGGATTGGAAGGCTTATGCGGACGGAATGCAGATTGATATCAAGCAGGCGAATGGCGTTATGATGGCCGTGCGTGTACCAGCAGGCACCAAGCAAGTGGCGTTTTTACGGCGGCCTGGGTTGCGATTTTTCTGGATTAGTACAGTGCCTGCATTTGTATTATTACTGGCTATACTGATTAAGATTGCGCTGTGGAGCGTGAATGTGATTCGTAATGAAGCTGAACACTCATAATCATTCTGCGAAGATCATTTTCTGACCATGACAGCATGAATGACATCTACCCGCTGGCGCTGTCATTAGCGGGCAGACTTCTCAGAATCCCGACGGTCGTGGTTATCAAGGCGATGGTGTTTGCAAGCCCGGCTACGAGCATGACGGCATACACGTCGGGATGCCAGAGATGAACGACCCCGATATAGAGCAATGCAGGCACAACAACGAGCGCCAGCAGCTTAAACCGGCGCTGCGCCAACAAAAGCATCTGGTTGATACCTAGGAAAGTGGCGCAGGCCATCACTAGCGCCATCATTCGGGTCATATTCAGCAGTTCGGGTGTCGCCGACTGGACCCCATAGAATATACGTAGCATGAGTGCTGGAACCAGCAAACACATGAGCGTGGCGAGGGCAACAAAAAAGCCTGTATACCCCATCGCTCGCAGATAAACGGCTCTGTCCTGGGGGCGGAACCCTTGGCTTGAAGATACTTTCGGAAACATCGCGGCAACCACACTCGCAGCCAGGAAAACCGCGATACGGCTGAGCGTTGCTGCATAGGCAAACGTCGTATTATCGGGAAGGTAGCGGCGCACCAGAATAATGTCACCCGTCAGCAGAACTCCACCTGCCAGATTGACAATAAAAGCCCAGAACAAATAACCGCGTAAACGCGGAAGTTGAGCCTTTGTCTCGTTTTTTGTTTTGAGAAGCGTAGCAAGCAGAACCAACACCAACACAATGAAGGACACATACAGTCCCGCCACATGCCCCGCAAGCGCCCAGCCGGCAGCGGGAAAGACTACGGTGACGAAAACGGTCGCCAGGACGACTCGAAAAACAGCCCCTGCGCTACTGGCGAAAGAGGATATCCCGAATTTCTGCATCCCTGCAATCGTACCGCCAAAGACGGGACCGATGCATAGCGCGGGCAGCGCCAGCGCGGCCACAATGATAGGCTCGACACGGTTCAAGTGAAAATACGCCGCTATTTGTGATGAAAACACGAGACTGACTGCCGCTAGAACAAGCGCAGGAACGGACGTCACGATCCCCCATTTTATGACCAATCGTCCGATGATCGCTTGTTTCCCCTCCTGTATAAGAACGCTGGTGAAGTGATTCATAGCGGTTGCGATTGTGCCGAAGGGACGTTGGACAATAGCGAAGATGGCGAGGAATGTGGAAAGGAGGGCAAACTCCGCAGCTGACAGGCGCCTTCCCATAATCATTTGGAACGCGATATTACACACGTGACCTACCATGGCGGCTGCGGTGAGCAGGGCGGTATGGCGAAAGAGGGGGTCTTTGAGTAGGAACTCAACAGGTTTGGAAATGGTTCGTTCGTAGAGGCGGACGAGAGGTTTTAACGGGGAATAGACTAATCGCATGCGGATAATGGCCAGGAACATTTCGAGGGAGGATCCCAGGATGTTGACTTTGCTGCCGGCGACGTCGTGCCATTCGGTGGGCTCTTCGATAATGCGGTATTTCTCGCGGCGAAGCTGGAAGAGGATGTCGACGTCGAAGGCGAAACGGGTGGTGCCGATGTTGGGCAGGATCTTCTGCCAGGCTTCGGCCTTGAAGATCTTGGCCCCGCATTGGGTGTCTTTGTATTTGAGTCCCAGCAGGACGCGTATGGCAAGATTGAAGAGGCGCGAGCTGAGCAATCGTAGCCATTTCTGGTGGGCGGTGACGCTGGCGCCGTGAGCCCAGCGGGAGGCAATCACGCCGTCCTGCTTCCGGGCGACCTCGTAAAGCCTGGCAAATTCGGCGGCAGGCGTCGCCCCATCGGCGTCCACAAAGCCAATCCATTGCCCTTGCGCCGCTTTGGCACCCAGGATAACCGCCCCACCCTTGCCAATACGCTTCGCTTCCTCGATAACACGGATTTGTGGATAATCCTGAGCGATTTCGCGCACCTTATCGGCCGTGGCATCGGAGCAGTTGTTGGCCACCACAATGATTTCCACATCGCTGCCGAGCAACCCGTCAAAGTGCCGGGCATAGGACCGCAATACAGCCGGTAGCCGTTCGGCCTCATTATGCGCAGGGATGATGATGGATAGTTCTATGGACATTGGGTCTTGGGGGCAGACCGTCTACTTATAGCGGTTAAATTGCATAAAGTTTTCAGGAAAATTAAAAAAGCGCACAGCCAGAACGTTGCCGCCCTGAAGACATTCAGCGAAGCTGGTTAATGTTGGTGCGCTTCAACGTAAGTTCGTAGGACCGCATTAATCTTTGTCTGGTATTGTCTTTCCTCGTGTTTGAACCAATCGATCACATCGGTATCCAGTCGAATGGAGACGGCTTTCTTCCGACGCGGCATTCGAATGTGCGCATGAGCGAAGAAATCTTGATCCAGTTCAGGGATATCAGCAAAATCGATATCGCTGTCTGCCATTTTCTTGAGCTTGTTCCAGTCAGTGCGTGATTCTTTTATGGTATTCTTTGCTTTCATGACGTGTCGCCTTACGGGCTGATATGATTCTGATCGTATCCTCGTCCTCCCATTCAAGATAGACTGTTACGGCCACAATGTTTTTGAATATCCCGATACCAATCCATCGGTCTTCGCCATAAGCCTGACGGCTGTCTAACTTTGTGAGCATTGGGTGGTTGAAGATTTCAACTACATCTGCAAAATCGATGCCATGTTTCCTGATATTTAAGCTGTTCTTCTCATCATCCCACTCAAAATTCATGGTTTCAGCGTATATACATCTTGCAGATACGTCAATTGTCGTTTTCGGAAGATTAGTTTTTTTCTTTAGCGGAGCGAGCAGTTCTCAGGGTTCGACCACTATGCGATAGAAACGCTTGCCGCCCTCGGGGATCGCGTTTGTATCGACAATGGTGTTGAGGGGCGGGGTTGCGGTGATGCTGCTACCCACGACCGCCGCCTCGCTTGCGAGGTTGGTGAAGGATTCGAGTCGATAAGATACCCCGGATGCACTCGCCCAGCTCACCTCGACCTCACTATCCCCGGCAATGCGGTTTAGCGCCTGCATTTTCAGCACATCGCCCGGCGACGTGGGTGAGGTTCTGGCAATCAATTCGTCACCATCAGACATGCCATCAAAATCGGTGTCGGGATTATATATATCCGTACCAAGCCCTGAAGGGTTATACACCGGATGCCATGGTCGATAGATGGGAGAGCCATCGAAGGTCTGTTCGTCGTAATCCGAGATCCCATCACCGTCGCTATCCTGCGTGGCTGACATCATCGCGAGCAGAATACCTCCGTCAAAGCTGACCGATGAATTCCAGGAAAGATCACCGCCATATTGATCGCCCAATTCAACTTGCGAGAGCGTCAAGTCGCCCAGCGAACCCGGATCCGCCGTCATCGGCATAAAGAACTTGAGGTAAACGACGGGACCGCTGCCGGACAGCAGTTTGCTGGCGCTGCTCATCACAACCTGGACCACACCATTGCCCGCCGTGGTTTCAATGCCGAAGTCGGCGGTCAGCGCGGTGTTTGAAGCCGCTTGGTAGATCAGGATATCAGGATCATAATTAAGCGAGAATCGGATGTTTGCCACGCCTGCTGCCGAATCAATCAAGATGGGTAAATCAAAGGACTCGCCGATTGTGGCTTCCGACACACCAACACTGAGACGATAGGCCTGGCTTTCCCCCGATCCTTCTGCAAGGGTCACGGAGGAATCGCTGTCGATAGAGAGTCCATCCGTCACGCGCTGGCTATCATCCGGGGCGACGGATTGATCCGGATTAATCTGCATGCCTAACGCGATTCTGCGAATCAGCGTCGCGTCGCGTTGGGTGATTTGCCCATCCCCATCCAGATCGCCTGCCCTTAACTCGTAGGCGGTGGGTTCCCGCTGGCCCACGGCCAATTTCATTGCTAAGGTAAAGTCATCATTCACGGTGACCATTCCATCACCATTAAGATCGCCAAGCACAAAGCTGGTCACGACGCTAAAGAGCGCTGTATCCGCATGGTCGACAGCCAACACCCTTCCCGCCTGATCCTTGAAGGTCGCCTGGATGCATTCGGTCACCTGCGAAGCGCCAATTCCAGCCGTATCTGACACCTTGAAGTAGACTTCAAACAGCCGTCCATGCCCATTCATGCCCTTGCCCAGGTTTTCTTCAACGAGCGCGACAACATCAAGATAATCGGCATCGGCGGTATTCGTGGCCGACCCCATTTCGAAAAAGAACAGACGATCATTGGGCCCCAGGGTCGCGCGCATGGCACCATCGACGTATGAAATCAGATATGCCGGTGCATCCGCAAGGCTGGTCAATCCGGGAACCTCGCCCAGATATTGACCGTTGGTAAAGGCCATGACATAGGCCGACGAGAAAACGCTGGTCCGCGTGTTGAGCGAATCCGAAAATGACAGCAACAGATTGGATCCGTCAACAGAGAAGCCCAGGTCCTGTATCCACATTTGACCAACGTTAACATCCTGACCGCCTTTAATCGGAATCCAAGCAGCTCCGCTATTGGTACTGATATTCCCGTAAAGGGCGATCGGCCGGCCGTCCTGTGCCTCGTGCTTGCAGCCCAGCACCTTGAGTGTGGTATGGGAGCCGATATTATTATCCACCGCCACGATTTCAAGGATGCCTGTCGCCGTCAGTGAATTATCACTGATCAACATGTTCTGCGTCAGTGGCGTCGCTTGTACTGTATTCGACCCTGAATAAACCTGTGAGTACGGCAAAAGCAGATTCGGATCATACGTAATCGCGATTTGCACTTCATCGGCCATAATCCCGGCCGCGTTGTCGACATTGATTTGCAAACGGGCGACATCGCCCGCCGATTCAGAAAAGTCCGGCATCCACACCGTCACATGGCCTGTCGTTCCGGTAACCAATGCTGACGCCGAGCTTTCCATATAGCCACCAACGACCTCCGACAGGAATACGGAGGTGACGTAGTAATAGTAGAGCACACCGCTGTTGACGCTGTAATCCCGGTAGCTTGCCTGCCGAACGGGGGAGGTATTGAGCCGTATGAAATGGCCGCGTTCAAAATCAAAGCGGTAGACATTGTACCCGAAAACACCAGTCTCCGTACACGGCGACCACGTTAGGTTAATGGAACCTAACGACCCCGATGCCGCCAGGTTCCCTGGCGCCAGTAGCCGTCTAAGATAAATATCGATGCCGGTTTTGTCGCCGGACAAGGTCTCAAGCGGGTTGCCGACGTATCCGCCAACCGGATCCATGGAATCAAGCCGTCCGTCGCCGTTTCCATCCAGGTAAGCCCGAATCCAGTAGTCCCGTCCGGCAGGCAGATTCGGAATGGTATAGACGCCAGGGGCCAGCAGCTCGGTCATGTAGCAGGTTCCGCTAAAACTTCTGTTCGTTGCGGCTTCAATGCGAATCGTGCCCGTCTGGCTGCCGTAATAGGAGGCCAGTCCCCGAACATCATGGCTGATTTGCTCAAACTCTGCCACAAGCTCGCGCGCGCGGTCCATTGGTACCTGAATGGTGCTGGCGGCAAGATTTGCAATACCCGAAGAGTCGCCAGACCAATGGCTAAACGCATACCCTGCATTAGTTGTGGCCGTCAGCATGACCGGGGTTCCCGTCTTATACCAACCGGATGCCGCCGTAACAGAGCCACCTTCCGACGCGGCAGCATTTAATTGATATTCGGTTTTCCAAACCCAGGTAAGCGTTGAGTTTGTAGTGACCGGGAAGGACACCATGCTCGCGGTCCCGGAGAGTGCAATGTCGCCGGATCCCATCCAGCCAACACAAACTTGACGAACGCCCACACCCGTTGTTAGCGGGGTAA
>CAZOXS010000396.1:0-2846 GCA_964583785.1 uncultured Victivallales bacterium | reverse complement strand
ACCGATGCCGGAACCAACAGCACTTTGAATTGGCCGAACCGGATCGCCAAGGGCATGATTTCGCATGGCGCCAGCTTCAGCTCCGTGCTGTCGGTGCTCACGTATGGCGTGCAGTATCAATACCGGATTTTTGGCGAGAATGTGATCGGTACCGATTGGACCGACGCACAGACGTTCTATTCTACGATTCCCAAATCCGGTGCAACGGTGCTCGTCAATGTGGCGGGAACGGCGGCCACGAATGTGGCGCAAACGACGGTGACACTTTTAGGTACACTCAATGCGCCGCGTTCTGTATTCACGGTGCATGCGTACTGGAGCACCAACAACAATGTGACGATCTCGGATTGGACAAACGATACGAGTAAGGGGTCAACCGAGGTTGGTGCCTACACGAATGTGTCTGGGGTTGCCTTGTCGGTGCCTGTTAACGGCCTGACCCATGACAAAAACTATTATTATACGTTCATGATGACCAACCCGGTAACGAACATCTGGGCGGCGAGTAACGTAAGTTTTGCCACGGTGGGCAGTCCGGCGGTGGATAGCAGTGCTGGCGCCAGCAATGTGGTTGGCAGTGCGGTGAACCTGCGTGCAGAGTTGACCGATGGTTTTGCGGCAGACGCGTATTTTGTGTGGGATGCGCAAGATCGCGGAACAGGCGGAACGAATGCCTGGCCAAATGTTGTAGCAGCAGGCAGTGTCACGGAAGGAAATGGTTTTGGTGCGACGGTAACCGGTTTTGTCTACGGCGTGCAATACACGTACCGCGTTTTCGTGACGAACCAGTACGGCAGTGGCTGGTCCGTTCCGCAGCCGTTCTACTCGTTGCCATCCGTGGCACCGGTGCCGCTGGCGACCGGTGGTGTCAGCACGAATCTTTACACCGCTGGTGACGGCAAGCTGTGGTATGCCCACATTTTTACGGCGGGCCAAACCTTTACGGCCTCGGAAGATCTCGATGTCGAGTATCTGATTGTGGCCGGCGGCGGCGGTGGCGGCGGTGTGGATGGAACCTTTGCGGCAGGCGGTGGTGGTGCCGGTGGCTTGCGGACCGGAACCCAGAGCATCACGAGCGGCGGTTATCCGGTGGTTGTAGGTGCCGGTGGATCCGGTGGTGTTGGTGGCTATTCGGTTAGCGAGACCCGTGGTGGGAATGGCGGTCTTTCGTCGGTATTTGGAATTTCGGCAGCTGGTGGTGGTGGCGGTGGCAACAATCTGGTCACGACAGGCCGCGCCGGTGGCTCCGGTGGCGGTGGTAGCACGAGCGCTGGCGTTGGCGGTGCAGGCACGTCGGGTCAAGGCAACGCCGGTGGTGCCTCGGCCAGTTCGCCTACGCTCACGGGTGGTGGTGGCGGTGGCGCCGGTGGCGTGGGCGGAACGCCAGCCGGTGGCGTTGGTCTGACGCTGGACTTCACGGGCAGTAATGTAACGTACGCGACTGGCGGCAAGGGCGGGGTTAGGAGTACAGCGTACAGTGTCGTTGGTGCAGCCAATACGGGCAATGGCGGCAGTGGTGGAGCAGAGCGGAACAATGACATTCCGAATCGAACGGGTGCGGCGGGTGGCAGCGGTATCGTGATCGTGCGGTATGAAGTCGTGCCGGGCGCGGACCTGGCGGTCACGAATACGACGTTCACGAATGTCATGGCAACATCGGTCGGTGTAATCGGTGCCATCGATGCATTTGACGCTAAGCTCGACGTCAAGGTCTACTGGAGCACGACGGATCATCCCAGTGCGGCAGCCTGGCTGGCGGATGGCACAGCTTCCAACACATATGTTGCCTCGTTCACAAATGTGACCGATGCCGCGATCAACCATACGCTAGCTGGCTTGACGCAGGGCACAACGTATTATTATACGTTCATGGCAACGAATGTGCTGACCAACATCTGGGCTAGCCCCAACATGGAATTCGGGACAAAGGGTGCGCCAACGGCAACCACTGCCAGTGGGGCGACCAGTGCCACGTACGGTTCGGTTACTCTGCAAGGCTTGCTGACGGCTGGTGGCGAAGCGGATGCATATATGGTGTGGGATACGGCAGATCGCTTGACGACTAGCACGGGTGCCTGGGCACATGTGGAAACGGTCGGAACGCAATTGCAGGGATTCGTGTTCGACCAGGTCGTTACCGGACTCCTTTATGGTGTTCAATACAGCTATCGCGTTTATGTGACGAACGAGTACGATGTCGGTTGGTCGGCTGCGGCTACGTTCAAATCGACGATTCCCGAGAGCGGCGGCAGCCCGTTGGTAGCGGTGCGCAATGCAACCGTATCGAACATCGGGGCGACCTCTGTGAATCTTAATGGCGAACTGGATGCCACGCAGTCGGTCTTCACGGTGACCGCCTACTGGAGCACGACAAACCACGCCAGCCTCGCGGCCTGGCAGGCCGTTCCGACCAGCCAGTCGCTCGGTGCCTACACGAATGTCATGGGGCAGGCGTTGACGCTGCCGATCTCTGGATTGGCCGCGGAAACGCGCTATTACTACACGTTTGTTGCGTCGAATGAATCCACGAATCTGCAGGCCACGCCGAATGCGTATTTCTACACCCAGGGAAACACGGCCGTTGATACGGCTGGCGGGGCGACGGCGATCGGGGCCGGGACGGCCGGCCTGCGCGGCCTGCTGACCGCTGGCGGCGTCGCGGATGCCACGTTCGTCTGGGGTGACGAGGATGGCTTGACCGGCAGTACCAACGACTGGGACTATGCCGCCACCGTCGGGGAAGTGGCGCAGGCTGCCGTATTTACCAATACGGTTTCAAATCTGCTCTACGGGGTGGAGTACCACTACCGTGTCTACGTCACCAATGCCATCAATGCGGCCTGGTC
>CAZOXS010000395.1:0-4224 GCA_964583785.1 uncultured Victivallales bacterium | reverse complement strand
ACAGCGAGGGGTTTTGCAAGAGCCTCATTAAAATAGGTTGCGTTGCGATGTGTGAATGTTTATATTCGCGGCAGTTTCAGGGTGTTTTCAACAACCAACAACAGGAGTCAGAACATGGCGAAGGCAACAACACCGAAGACCAAGGCACAGATCATCGCGCAGATCGCGGCAGACACAAACCTTACAAAGGTGCAGGCAACCGCCGCGCTGGCGTCATTGGTCGACATGACCTACAAGGGTGCGAAATCGGTTGACGGCTTCACGATCCCCGGCGTCGGCAAGCTGATCAAGGTTCAGCGCAAGGCCCGCACCGGCCGCAACCCGGCAACTGGCGAGACCATCAAGATCAAGGCCAAGAAGGTCCTCAAGTTCCGCATTGCCAAGGCGGCCAAGGACGCCGTGCTTGCCTAATTCGATCCGGTCAAAAAAAAGCCGCGGCAGCAATGCCGCGGCTTTTTTTGTTGCCCTCATCCTTACCCGGCCGATAGCCAGGCCTGCACCTCGGGGCCGAGCGGTTCGACGGCCACCACCTCGCAGCGGTCCTGCCCGACGGTGCCGGGAAGTCCCGCCGCATCGCCCGCGCGCCGGCCTTCAAGTTGTTTTGCCACCTGACTCAGACTGGAGATGATGTTCAAGTCTTCATCACGATCCCATTCGCCGAGAATGCGATAGCGCTCAAGACGGCCATCCGGACGGCGGATTTCAACTTCCGTGCCCATCCCGGCCACCTGGGAATCGCAGCCAGCGAAGTCCGTACCCTTGACATGCTCGAGATCGAGTTCCATCTCATCGCGGCGGCGATACAGAATCCGCTGGTGTTCCTTCGCGTACTTGAATTCGGCATTCTCACGCAGATCCCCGTAGCTGCGGGCGACGGCGATTTCGCGGGCGTTCTCGGGTATTTCCACCTCCATCAGGCGCTGGAACTGGATCTGCCGTTCGCGATAGCTGCGCCAGGAGGTCATACGCGCACGTGCTTTCGGCGCGGTGTCCGGACGCCCGCTGACCAAGGCTTGAAGTTCAGGATAGCGCTTGATGATCCCGGCCAGGACCGACCGCCGCCCGGTCTCATCCCAGCCGTGGCTTTCCATCAGCTTGGCGACAAACACGATACGCTGCTCCGCGCTCAACACCTCCAGCCGCTTACCGAGCCAATCGCCCGATTCGTAAAGCGCCCGCAACTGATGCTGCGCCTTGAGCATTTCCCCTGCCGCCGGCCATTCCAGCGCATCCACGCCCTGGCGCAGCAACTCGGCCGGATCACTGCCGACCAGACGGACTGCCGCCTCCGGGTTGCGCAGCAGCCAGAACAACAGTGCCGGTCCGGCATTGCGTGCCTGCAAGCGTCCCCGCACCGCCGATTCCAGCCGTTCCCCCGCACCACCCTCGCTGATGCGCGGGATGGCCTCCTGTAGCACGGGGACGGAAAGCGACGAGAGCAGATCCAACAGGCGATCCGCCGCCCGCGCGGGGAAGATCACCATGAGACGTTCGATCACGGCCGCCATCGTGCGCACAGGAAGGGCATGCAGCACCTCCAGCAGCAGCTTACCATCCAGAATGGTGGCATAGACCTCGGAAGAGTTGATCCGCCGCGTCCCAAGCAGGCCCTCAGCATCGGGTAGCCCCATGCGTTCTGCCGTCAGCAGCGCCCGCAGCGCCAGGGCCGGCTCCCGGTCCTCGGCACCCCACACGGCAAACGCCAGACGGTCTGCCAGGATAGTACGCCGGTCCGGCGTCAGATCGCTAAACAGTCCGGTGGCCTCCATGGCATCGACTTTCTTCAGGATCGCTTCGGGACCCCGCAAGCCCTCCAGCGCGGAGAACTCCGCCAAGACATGCGAATCGGCCGACTCCAGAATCTGGATCGGATCCGTCCGCTTGGGTGGCAGGTGCACAAGCGGATCGGCCTTGAGCACCTTGCGTGCACCGTCCCAGAAGTGTTTCCAGTCCGATTCCAGCATCACCCGGTCAACCAGATGCGCCTTGAGCGCATCTACATTCAGCGGGCCGTAGCTGGTGAGCAGCAGCCGAACCAAGGCCGCCGGATCGGCCGTGACCATCTGACGGATCGACGCCGCCTCCTGATGCAACCGGACCAGGAAGTGCGACGACGGGACCAGATCCAGCGCCTCGGCCGCATAGGCCATGGCCATCTCGTGGCTGCGCTTGCGATCGAAGTCAATCGTCACGCGCTCATAGAAATCATCGACCCGCCGGACCACCCCGAAGCCCCAGGTCTTGTCGGCACAGAAGACGCCGTCTTTTAGCCGGGCCAACACATCCATGCGGCGTACCGCTTCCGCGGCCGTGACCGACGGATCGCTGAACCCGGCGTTTTTGAAAAGCACCTTTCCCAGCCGGGTGGCAAACGCGCGTTCGACGGCATCCGCGCAAATTCCCTTGAACACGGGTTCGTGCGCACGCCACCGGAAACGCAACGCCAGCACGCGCAGCATGTCGAGTCCCTCGCCGCGAGTGCCTAGCGTGTCCTGGATCAGCTCGGCCCAGCCATCGACACGACGATCAGACCCCACACTGCCGAAATACGTCAAGGCCTCAAGCAGCTCGTCCAGGGGAAGCTCCCCCTCGGTCTCCAATACGGAAAGAATCCACATTTCCGTCTCCGCCCGGCTTTTCCGTTTCCCTTCACCCTGCTCTGCCATGCTTTGCTCCTGGTTGTGCGATTCCGAAACCTAACGCTTGCCGCGCTGTGATAAACCCGTTAGGGTGTACCAGATTCAAAACCGAATGAAAAGCGCAGAGAAAAGAAAACTTTATGCAAACCCTCGAATTCCCCGTCCGCCGTGCCGACGACAAGGCCAGCCTGCTTGATTTCATCGCCCGCAAGCTCGGGCTTTCAAAAAAGGCGGCCAAGGCCGTCATCGACCGACGGAGCGTATCGGTCAACGGCACCCGTATATGGATGGCGCGACATGCGCTGGCTGTCGGCGACAGCGTCACCATCCTCCGGGATGGCTTGGAAATCGCCGGACCGACGAAGCGCCCGGTACCGATCCTGCATCGAGACAAGCACTGCATCGTGGCAGCCAAGCCCGCCGGGATCCTGTCCTGCGGCCCCAAAAGCCTGGAAAACCTGCTACAGACCCAGCTCGGCATCCCCACGCTCCAGGCGGTCCACCGTCTTGATCGGGACACCTCCGGTTGCCTGCTATTTTCCTGCGATGCCGAAACACACGAGCGCCTGATCGCCGCGTTCCGCGCCAAGACCGTAACGAAAGTCTACCATGCAATCGTGCATGGACCGATGAAACGGGGGGAGCATCGCGTCTCGAAACCGATCGGGGGACAAACCGCCGTTTCCAACGTGCGTGTCCTGGATGTATCCTCCAACGCCACGCATGTCGCCGTCAGCATCGAGACCGGGCGCACCCACCAGATCCGCATTCATCTCGCCTCCGTTCGTCATCCGGTGATGGGTGATCGCAAATACGCCTCCGGGGTGAAACTCAGCGAGAAATTGACGGGGATACCGCGGCAGATGCTGCATGCACAAGCGTTGCGCTTTCGTCATCCGTTCACCGACGCGCTGTTGCGCGTCACCGCGCCGCTGCCGATCGACTTCCAGTCCTGCCTGAAAACATTCAAGCTGACTTGACGACAGGAGATTCGACGGGGGTTCGCATTCCGCAAATCCTGCATTCCGCGTTCCAGAGCCTGTCAGGTGCGGTGACGGTAGCTGATACGGCCCTTGGTCAGGTCGTAGGGTGAGATTTCCAGCGTTACCCGGTCCCCGGCCGTGATACGGATAAAATGTTTCCGCATCTTGCCGGAAATGTGCGCCAGCACCTCGTGGCCATTCTCCAGCTTTACCCGGTACATGGTAGCGGGCAGCACCTTGAGAACGACACCTTCAATTTCAATATGGTCATCTTTTGACATAAATCTCCACTTAAACGGCCGGTAATCTACACCGTAGCCCCAATCCTTGCAAGCATTCATTTCAGCAACGCGACAGTTGTTTGTGATTTCAACAACCTAAAAACAAGCCCCGATACGAACTGCCGGTGCTTATCGTCCAGTTCGCTAAGCTCATCCTCCAGCACGGGGAATAACCATGTCTGAGAGGCTCTTGCAAAACCCCTTGCTGCGCCCGCTTGAAGCCGGGCGCAGCAAGGGGTTTTGCAAAATATAATTCTTCAGCTCTGAACTACCGGAACGCCTGGCATCTCCCCCCCCGCCCTTGCCTTCCAAGGCAGAACC
>CAZOXS010000394.1:0-3102 GCA_964583785.1 uncultured Victivallales bacterium | reverse complement strand
GTTGATCGCGCGAAGCCCGTGCTCGCGCTGGACATGACCGATCTCGTGGGCCAGTACGGCGGCCAGCTCATCCTCGCTGCGGCAGCAGTGCAGCATGCCGCGCGAGAGCAGGATAAACCCGCCGGGCGCGGCGAAGGCATTAATCTCGTCGGTGTCCATGATCAGGAAATGCCAGCCACCGAAGGTCTCGGGCTTGTCGGACGACAACGCCAGCGCCATCCCCAGCGTGTTGATATAGCGCGTGGCGGCGGCGTGGTCGAACGGTTTGTAATCCACCAGGATCGTCGCGGCGACCGAGCGCCCGATGTAGTACTCCTGCTCCGGCGTCAGCTTCTCGAAGGCCTTGCCAACAGCCGTCGCGCTGCGGTCGATAGACTGCGCCTGCTCTGCCGAAATCGTGCCGGTGGCAACGCCGACGGTGGTGGTGACTTTGGTGACAACTTCCAGGGATTTGCAGCCGGTGAAAACGGCGGCCAGGACCAGGATCGTGGGGAGTATGATGCGTTCGGTAATCATTTCGCACCGCCTTCCACCGGGACGACATCGCCTTTTTTCAGGAATGCCTGGATCTCCGCGACCGGGATTTTCAGTTTCTCCATCTTGTCCACGACGGCGAAATCCACCTTGGCATTGCGTTCCTTGAACTGTTTCTCGACATCGGAGTTGAATCCCTTGCCGGCGAGAGCCTGCTCATCGCTCGATACCGTTGTCTGGGCATCCGGTCCCGCCCCGCTCAGTTTCAGGCGCTTCGTGGTCAGGGCGGTGTGGTGCATCCAGCCTTCCGTGCTGCCCGTCTGCACGCGCATCCAATCCTCTTTCTCCTCGAGCACGGTGACCGGTTCGGTATAGGGCACCGAGATCAGGATGCGGCTCAGGAATCCCGGTGCCTGACGCACCTGCGCTTCGCGCACCTGCACGTTCATGGTTTTCGCCCGTGCGGCCAGTGCCGTCGTGGCAAGCATCGTCACGATGGCGATCATGGTGATGTGTCTCATTTCTCGCTCCTTTCCCAAAATCAATACTCGATCAGTGCGTGGCATTATATAGTCGGTCTGGAGCGGATGAAAGCGCAAAAATCATTCACCCGGCGGTGTTCGGTGCTACGTTGCAGGCGTTTTGAGCAAGAGGCGGAGTGGGGAGGGGAAAGCGAGCCCCGGGATGCCTTTCCGGACGCCGGGGGACGGATGGCGGAGGGTGGCCCCGGATCTGAGGAGCGAGAGTGACAAAAGCTGATTTCTGTTTTCGCGGTTTGACTCTGCGGATGCCTTACTTGTTATTTACAGTCGGACCCCGTTGTCAGAAATTACACTTTGCATTGTGCAGCAATCTTTCCCCGTTGTGCCGATCTGTGAATGAAAATCAGATTCATCACGTGCAAAGGTTGCTTGTTATTGGGCGGTGAATCGGGCAGGATACGAAGCACATTGTGAATTACGTAGGGGGGCTGCCATGAAAGACACGAAAACCACGATCGACTGTCCATGCACCTGGCCGGGGTGCCCGCGCCACGGCGACTGCGAGGCCTGCAAGGAATATCACCACAATATGGGTCAGAAAACCACCTGTGAGAAGCAAGTCAGCAAGTGACCGAGTCTGTTACATATTTACCGTCAGGCTCGAACGTCGTCGCGGTTAAAGAGGCTGATATCGAGAGTGACTTCATTCGGACACTTGCCCGACTCAAGTACACCCATCGGCCGGATATCCGCGACCGCGAGACGCTGGAGGCCAACTTCCGCGAGAAATTCCAGCGGCTGAACGCGGTTACGCTCTCGGATAGCGAATTTGCCCGCCTGCTCGACCAGATCACCACCCCGGACGTCTATAAGGCCGCCGAGACCCTCCGCTCGATCAACGCCTTTGAGCGGGACGATGGCACGCCGCTCAATTTCACCCTGGTCAACATCAGGGACTGGTGCAAGAACGACTACGAGGTTGTCAGCCAGCTTCGCATCAACACCCGCAGCAGCTTCCACCGCTACGATGTCATCCTCCTCATCAACGGCATCCCCTGCGTGCAGATCGAACTGAAAACCCTCGAAATCAGCCCCCGCCGCGCCATGCAGCAGATCGTCGACTACAAGGCCGACCCCGGCAACGGCTACACCAACACGCTGCTCACCTTCATGCAGCTCTTTATCGTCAGCAACCGCACCAATACCTACTACTTCGCCAATAACAACAACCGCCACTTCGCCTTTGACGCCAAGGAAAACTATCTTCCCGTCTACCAGTGGGCCGACCGGGACAACAAGAAGATCACCCACCTCGAGCGCTTCGCCGGGAGCTTCCTGCCCAAGTGCACCCTTGGCCACATGATCAGCCGCTACATGGTGCTCGTCGCCAACGAGCAGAAGCTGCTCATGATGCGGCCCTACCATCCCTAGACTGTACAACGAGAACCTGCGTAATATTCAAATATTGGCTCCAGCCTTCCTCGAACAAAAAAAATCGCCGACTGCCTCAGCGCCCTCGACGCGCTCATCACCGCCCAGACCGAGCAGCTCGCCGCCCTCCAAGCCCACAAGGAGGGCCTCATGCAGCAATTGTTCCCAAACCCGCATGGGGGTGCGTGATGCCTTATGACCCCGCCATCCATCATCGCAAAAGCATCCGCCTGAAAGGGCATGATTATGCCGGCGGCGGCATCTATTTCGTGACGATTTGCGCGCATCGCCAAGCCGGCAATATTTTTGCCCCCCCAGATGTAAAAGAAATGATCGCCCAGGAATGGGAATTAGCCGCAGGGGCAGGCGTAGGGGCAGGCCTCGTGTCTGCCCCCCTCGTGTCTGCCCCCCTCGTGTCTGCCCCCCTCGTGTCTGCCCATGTGCCAGCCCATGAACAGGGCGGACACGAGGCCCGCCCGTACGTGATTATGCCGGATCATTTCCATGCGTTGGTTGCATTGGAGGCCGGCGAAAGCTCGTTGGGTGATTTGATTTGCGCATTCAAATCGCGGGTGTTACACCGCTATATCCAGGAGGTGAAAGCTGGAAAATGGCCGCGCTTTCGCGAGAAAATCTGGCACCGCAATTATTATGAAATGATCGTGCGTTCGGCGGAGGCCGAGGCGCGTATTGCCGAATACATCCGCCTGAATCC
>CAZOXS010000393.1:0-5352 GCA_964583785.1 uncultured Victivallales bacterium | reverse complement strand
GCCAGCCCCAGAAGCAACACGGAAAACACAGTCTTGTTCAGTATGTTCATCATTCGACGTACGATATATGCACGCTATAAAAAGGGCAAGCCGAATCGCGCCATCACCGGAATTGCCTGAATCCGGCGCAGGGAGACGGCTTGACATCGGACGGCGTTGTGTTCAAGAATCCACGGCTATGAAAACAAAAGCTAACGAGGCATTCAATAACCCGCCCGCCCTGTATCGCGGAGCCCCGTTCTGGAGCTGGAACAACAAGCTGGACACGGACCAGCTCTGCCGCCAGCTTGACGTGTTCAAGGAGATGGGGATCGGCGGAGCCCACATCCATCCGCGCACCGGCCTGGATACCGAATACATGGGGACGGAATACCTGAAGGCGGTGCGCTGCTGCGTCGACAAGGCCAAGCAGGAGGGCATGCTGGCGTGGCTCTACGACGAGGATCGCTGGCCCTCCGGCGCGGCGGGCGGGCTCGTCACGCGTGATGAACGCTGGCGCTCGCGCTATCTGCTGTTCACACCCAACGCCTACGAGGATCGTCCGGGCGACACCAGTCAATCCGTAAATTCCCTGGCGCAAGGTGGACGTGCCGGCAACGGCCAATTACTGGCAGTCTACGATGTGAGGCTGAATGCCGAGGGGAGTCTGGCAGGCTACGCACGTGTATCTGATCGCACGCTGGCTCCTTCAGCGGGTGCGACACGCTGGTACGCCTATCTGGAAGTCTCCAAGCCGTCGTCCTGGTTCAACAACCAGACGTATGTCGACACACTCAATCCGGATGCCATCAAGCGCTTCATCGAGGTGACGCATGAGCGCTACAAGGCCGTAATCGGCGATGAATTCGGCAAGACCGTACCAGCCATCTTCACCGATGAACCGCAGTTCACTCACAAGAAACGGCTCGGCAAGGCGGCTGATCAAACCGATCTGGTCATTCCCTTTACCGACGATCTGCCGGATACGTTCCGGTCGACCTATGGCGGCGACCTGCTCGACCACCTGCCGGAACTGTTCTGGGACTTGCCGGGCAAGGCTCCCTCCCGCTGGCGCTATCGCTATCACGACCATGTCTGCGAGCGCTTTGCGCAGGCATTTGCCGATACGGTCGGCGGCTGGTGTCGCGAGAACGGCATCGCATTGACGGGGCACATGATGGAGGAGCCCTCCCTGACCAGCCAGACCGCCGCGCTGGGCGAGGCGATGCGGCATTACCGCGGCTTCCAGATTCCGGGTATCGACATGCTCTGCGACCGGGACGAGCTGACCACCGCCAAGCAGGCCCAGAGCGCCGCGCACCAGTTTGGCTGCCCGGGCGTGCTGAGCGAGCTGTACGGAGTGACTAACTGGTCGTTCGACTTTGCCGGACACAAGCGCCAGGGCGACTGGCAGGCGGCCCTGGGTGTGCTGTTCCGTGTGCATCACCTGGCCTGGGTCTCCATGGCTGGCGAGGCCAAGCGCGACTATCCCGCCTCGATCTCGTACCAGTCCCCCTGGTGGCGCGAATACCGTGTGGTCGAGGATCACTTCGCCCGCATCGGCGCCCTGCTCTCGCGCGGTCGGCCGCACGTGCGTATCGGCGTGATCCACCCGGTGGAAAGCGCCTGGCTCTGCTGGGGGCCGACCGAGCAGAACGCCGCCGAACTGAAGGCCCGCGATACGGCTTTTGCCGACATCACGCACTGGCTGCTGCATGGGTTGGCGGATTTCGATTTTATTTCCGAATCGCTGCTGCCAACGCAAGCGGCAGGGACAAATGACGTCAAGTTCGGAGTCGGCGAGATGGCCTACGACGTGGTGGTGGTCCCGAACATGCGTACGATCCGGGCCACGACCCTGTCGCGGCTGGCGGCCTTTGCCAAAGCTGGCGGGACGGTGCTGTTCGCGGGCGAGGTGCCGACCCTGGTAGACGCTGAACCGTCCGGTGCCCCGGCGGCACTGGCGGCAGGATGCGGCCGACTTCCGTGGTCCGAAACAGCCCTGCTCGATGCGCTGACACCATTCGGCGATGTGCGGCTGGTTGACGCGCGCGGCGCGCAAGCGGCCGGCGTCCTGCACCAAATGCGCGAGGAGGATGGCGAGCGCTACCTGTTCCTCTGCAACACGGAACGCGAAAGACGCCTGCCATCAATGGAACTGCAGGTGCGTGGCCAATGGCGACCGCTGCTGCTCGACACGATGTCGGGCACTACCGCGCCCATCCCGGCAACCGTCGTCAACGACTGGACCCGCATCCCCTGCATGCTCGAGGCGCACGGCTCGCTGCTGCTCGCGCTGGAGCCAGGGCAGCCAGCCGCCGCCCTGCCCCTTGCGACCGCCGCTGGCGAAAAGGAGGTTGATCGCCTGCAGGATCCGGTACCGGTCACGCTCTCCGAACCCAATGTACTGGTGCTTGATTATGCCGCTTTCCAGGTGAATGACGGAGTTTGGTCGGACTTGCTGCCGATTCTGGAGCTGGACGGGCTGATCGGCAAAGCGCTCGGCCTGCCGCCCCGCGGCGGCCATATGTGCCAGCCCTGGGGCGACCGGGAACCGCTGGCCACGCTGGCAACTGTACGGGTACAGATGCGCTTCAACAGCGGGGTGGCGGTTGATCACCCGCAACTGGCGCTTGAAGAACTCACCAACACCCGCGTCTTTCTCGACGGCAAGGAGCAGTCTGCCACGCCGATCGGCTATTTCACCGACGAGGCGATCCAGACCATCCGCCTGGAGGCGTTCGGCCCCGGTGAGCACGAAATCGAGCTGGAGATTGCCTATCACCGCAAAACCTGCATCGAGTGCCTGTATCTGCTGGGGGACTTCGGCGTCGAGGTCCGCGGCCGGTATACATTGATCACCGAACCGGTGCGTGAACTGGCTTTTGGCAACTGGGTCCATCAGGGACTGCCCTTCTATGCAGGCAATGTGACCTATCACGCCACCTTGCCGTCCGACGGCCAGCCGCTCATCGTCGAGGCCGCCCATTTCGGCGGTGCACTGGTGACCGCACGACTCGATGACGGCGATAAAATACCGATGGCATTCGCGCCTTACCGGGCCTGCTTCGACGCGCCGGCCGGCGAGCACCGCCTTGATCTGACCGTTTTCGGCAACCGGGCCAATGCGTTCGGCCAGTTGCATCATGCGAAGGCAGGCGGCAAGGACAAGGGGCGCTTCTGGTGGGGACCCGAGTCCTGGCGTTCGAAGGGGATGCATTGGATGGACGAATACCAGCTCTGGCCGATGGGGCTGCTGGCGGCACCGCGCCTGCTGGAGGCGGCGGGATGATCAGGCAGGCACTTCACAAAATGCCCGACCGCCTGCGCCTACCGCTGTTGACGGCAATCTATGGTGTTGTCGGCGGCTTGGCGGCGGTGGCCTTCATGGAGAGCATCCACTGGCTGTTCGATGGTGGCTGGGGGTGGTTGACGGCCCTGAGCCCGGCGCGGTTCCTGATCGCCAGTTTCCTTGTGATCACGGTCAGTTCCCTGGCGGCGGGCGTCCTGATGTCGACGATCTGCCCCGGCGCGGCCGGCAGCGGGATCCCGCAGCTCAAGACCGCCTACTGGAACGATATGGGCCTGATCCCTTTCCGGGCGGTTTTCGTGAAGTTCATCGGCGGCATTATCGCCCTTGTCGGGGGTGCCAGTCTCGGGCGTGAGGGGCCAACCGTGTTTGTCGCCAGCGGACTGGCCTCGAACTTGGCCGGCTGGCTGGGAATTGACCGCCGCAAACGGCGGCGCGCGGCAGCGGCCGGAGCCGCCGCCGGCCTGGCGGCGGCATTCAATACCCCCCTGGCAGCGATCAGTTTCGTATTGGAGGAGCTTCTGGGCGACTTCAACAGCCGCCTGCTAGGCGGCGTGATGGTCGCCTCCGTCGCCGGGGCGTTCATCGTCTTCGCGCTGATCGGTAGCCAGCCGTCCTTCCTGATGCCGGTGGTCAAGAATCCATCCTGGAACATCTATGTGGCCGTACCGGTGACCGCGATTATCGCCTCATTGGCCGGTGTCCTTTTCCAGCGTGGCAGTCTGGCATTACGCGAACAGATGAAAACCGTCGGGGGGCGGCTTCCCGGCTGGCTGCGCCCATTGATCGGCGGCCTGATCGTCTGGGTGATCGGCAGCACGATTTTCCTCTCCACGGGAAAAATCGGTATCTTCGGGCTCGGCTATAATGATCTCTCAGACGCCATGGCGAACGGAATTGCCTGGAAGCTGGCCGCCATCCTGGCCGCTGGCAAACTGGTGGCGACCATCGCCAGTTACGGCACCGGCGGCTGCGGCGGCATTTTTTCGCCGACGCTCTTTATCGGGGCGATGTGTGGCTTTGCAATGGCGGGCCTCATCGGCCTGTGGGTGCCGCTGCATGCCGAGGACCGGCTGATCATCGCCGCCACCGGCATGTGCGCCTGCTTCGGGGCAGTCGTGCGCGCTCCCGTGACCTCGGTGCTGATGGTGTTCGAGATGACACATCAATTCAGCATGGTCCCTGCATTGATGCTCGGTGCGCTGATCAGCCAAGGCATTGCGCGGCTAGCCGGACGCGAGGGTTTCTACGATGCCATTCTGGAGCAGGACGGGCGGGGTATCCATCATGTCACACCGCCACGCAACCTCGCCGTCTGGCGCGGACTGGAAGTGGCCTCGCTGGGATCGCGCACGCCGGTTGCGTTGACAGATCTGGCCCCGGACGCCATGAATGCGCTGCTGCAGCGTTATCCCTACCGCTGCTTCCCCGTCATTATCGAGGGGAAAACGATCGGCGTGACGACCCGGACCGATATCGAGCGCGCCATCGAACATGATGTCGTCCCCACCATGGAAAAGCCCGTCATCCTGCATACACACCAGACGGTTGGCGAAATCGAACCGAAGTTGATCGGTTCACAAGCCGGACTCTTCCTGATCAGCGAGCAGCCGGACGGCCCGATCATCGGCGTCTTCACCCTGCACGACCTGATCCGCGCCCAGGCCGACATCTTCGAATAAGACACCAGGAACGCCGTGTAAGAACGAGTTGGTAGCTAAGAATATTCGTAACACACTATTAATATTTCAACAGCAATATTCTACTAATGGTGTGTCCCTATTTCTTTCAGAGGGCAATTCCTTGCCTTGGTTATGGGTTCACCCGGCTGAGAGTGCCTTGTGCGCGGCGCGGAGTTGTTCGGGGATGGCGATGCCCTGGGGGCACTTCGGGGCGCATGTGCCGCAATCGATGCAGCTGTCCGCGGGGAGGTGGTTTTCCCGACGGGCCTTTTCCAGCCGGGCGTACTGGGTGCGGGCGTGCTCCCAGAGGCCGTAGACGCGTCCGGTGTTGTAGATCGAGAATACCTGCGGGATATCAATCCCGGACGGACAGGGCATGCA
>CAZOXS010000392.1:0-3809 GCA_964583785.1 uncultured Victivallales bacterium | reverse complement strand
TACAGGGATTAACGACGAGGTAGAAAGCAGAATAATGAACAAAACAACGGTGGTGCTGGTTGGCTGTGGAAGGATCTCCAATGCCTGGCTGGGCTCTGAGACGGTCAAGAAGAAGGTTGAGGTCGTCGGACTGGTGGACCTTAATCCGGCGGCAGCAGAGGCCAAGAAGGAAAGACATGGGCTGACAAAAGCGGTGACCGGCAGCGATCTGGATGCCATCCTGCGACAGGTGCAGCCGGAGGTGGTCTTTGACTGCACGGTGCCGGAGGCGCACTGCGCCACCACGCTGACGGCACTGAAGCACGGCTGTCACGTGATGGGCGAAAAGCCGATGAGCGACACCATGCCCAACGCCCGCCGCATGGCGGCCGCCGCGCAGAAGGCAGGCAAGACCTATGCCGTCATGCAGAACCGCCGTTACTTGAAGGGTATCCGGGCGTTGCGGCGTTTTCTCGACAGCGGGGCACTAGGGAAACTGGTCGCCGTTCACAGCGACTTCTTCATTGGTGCACATTTCGGCGGATTCCGCGATGTGATGGAGCATGTGCTGCTGCTCGATATGGCCATCCACTCGTTCGACCAAGCGCGCTTCATCACGCGAGCGGACGCCGAGCACGTCTACAGTCATGAATGGACACCGCGGCACTCGTGGTACAAGCACGGTCCCTCCGCCGTGGCCATCTTCGAGATGACCGACGGCCTCGTCTACACCTACCAGGGAAGCTGGTGCGCCGAGGGTTGCCAAACCACCTGGGAATGCACCTGGCGCCTGATCGGCGAGAAAGGCACGATAATCTGGGGTGGCGGCGACGATTTCCGCTGCGAAGTGGTCAACGGCAACCAAGGCTTCACCCGCCCGATCAAGCAGAAAACCGTGCCGATCATATGCCCGAAAGCACTGGCGGGTGGACACAATAGCGCCATCGCGTGCTTCCTGGATGCCGTCAGCAAGGGAACCGTTCCTGAAACGGACAGCACCGACAACATCAAGAGCCTTGCGATGGTCCACGCCGCCGTCAAGAGCGCCGAGACCGGCAAACGCGTCTCGATCAAACTATAATTTTGGGACAATTTGGACTGTAGAGGAACAGGGGATTAAGGCGAAAGATTAAGGCGAAAGATTAAGGTTAGATGGCTGTTTCCATAATCTTTTACCTAATCTTTCGCCCTTATCTCTGATGCGCATAGAGTGATAACAAATCGAAGTTATAGACAAGGGAAAAACATGACAACCACCACAGCACCCGAAAAGGACATCCGTATCGGCACCCTTGTTGGAGCCGGCATGAAGGCCCCGGAATACATCCGGCAGATCCAGCATCACGGTTTCGAATCCTACAGCCTGACCTTCTGGCAGACGCTGGATGGGATCGACCTGAAAAAACTGGCCAAGGAGGTGAAGGCTGTCCTGGCCGATACCGACGCGGTCATCTCCTCGCTGGCGATCTTCGGCAACCCGCTGGAGAATGACGAGAAGGACAAGGCCACGCTTGACGGTTGGAAGAAGTGCATTGATGCGGCGCGCCTGTTCGATTGCGACATCGTGGCCGGCTTCACCGGTCGCCTGCGCGGTAAGCGGATCGACGAGAGCATCCCCCAGTTCAAGAAAGTCTGGACCCCGCTGGCCAAGCGCGCCGCGGACAAGGGCGTACGCATCGCCTTCGAGAACTGCGACATGGGCGGTATCTGGGCCTCCGGCGACTGGAACATCGCCCACAACCCGACCGCCTGGGAGATGATGTTCGATGCTGTGCCGGCGGAGAATCTCGGGCTGGAGTGGGAGCCCTGTCACCAGATGGTCAGCCTAATCGACCCGATGCCGCAACTGCGCAAGTGGGTAAAGAAGATTTTCCATGTCCACGGCAAGGATGCCACGGTGCACTGGGACGTCGTCCGCACCTACGGTGTGCATTCCTCGATGCACGGCGACATTGCCCTGCCCGGCCAGGTGCAGGTCGTCCCCCCCTTCGCGTACCATCGCACGCCGGGCTTCGGCGACAGCGACTGGACCGCGATCATTTCCGATTTGCGCAAGGGCGGCTTCAAGGGTAGTATCGACATCGAGGGCTGGCATGACCCGGTCATGCGGCGCGACCTGGAGATGAGCGGGCAAGTGCAAGGATTGAACTATCTGAAGGAATGCCGCGGGGAGTTTGTCGCCAACCCGGTGGTTTAGATTAGCCCCCATCCGCAGTTCGGGCGGATATGGAAACTATTTTGGATGATGCCTGGGGTAAACGCAACGTAGGACAGGCGCCCCGCTTGTCCTGCCGAGCATAAGCACGGAGCAGGAGCAGCGTTGGCTGCCGGGCAACGGTCAGTTGGCTGTCAGGCGACGTATGCTCGGCAGTCGGGCGAGGGCGCCGCGACCTACATGCTTATGTTCGGAAATCAGAGAGGACAATACAATGAAACGCAAACTGCGCATGGGAATGGTCGGGGGCGGTCCCGACGCCTTTATCGGTGATGTCCATCGTAAGGCCGCCTGCCTGGATGGCGGGGTTGAACTCGTGGCGGGCTGCTTCAGCCGCACCCCCGAGAAGTCGCGGCAGATGGCGGACACGCTGTATCTGGACAAGAAGCGCTGCTACGAGTCCGTCGACGCCATGATCGCCGGCGAACTGGCCCTGCCCGAAGGCAAGCGGATTGACTTTGTTTCCATCGTCACACCCAACGACGGCCATTTCCCGATCGCCAAGGCGTTTCTCGAAGCCGGGTTCCATGTCGTGCTCGACAAGCCGATGACCTTCGACCTGAAGCAGGCACTCGTCCTGCGCAAGATCGTGAAGAAATGCGGCAAGGTGCTGGCGCTGACGCACAACTATACTGGCTACCCGATGGTCAAGCTCGCGCGCGATCTCGTCAAACAGGGAAAAATCGGCAAGGTGCTCAAGATCATCGTGCAGTACCCGCAGGGCTGGCTGATCAACCCGATCGAGCGCGACGGAGCCAAGCAGGCCGAATGGCGGACCGATCCGAAACGCAGCGGGGCGGCCGGCTGCATGGGGGATATCGGCACCCACGCCGAGAACCTGGCCGAGTACATCACCGGTTTGCGCATGACCGAGATCTGCGCCGACCTCGGCACGATGGTGGAAGGCCGCAAGCTCGACGATGATGGCAACTGCCTGGTCCATTTCGACAACGGTGCCCGCGGACTGCTTTTTGCCAGCCAAGTCTGTGTCGGCGAGCTCAACGCCCTGCGGATCAGCGTGCATGGCACCGAAGGGGGCCTCTCCTGGCAGCAGGAGGAACCCAACACGCTCAGCGTCTATGGCGGCGACGGCACCATCCTCACCTACCGGCGCGGCACTGATGCGGTCGGTGCGCTCTCACCCGCCGCCGCCCGGGCGACGCGGTTGCCCTTCGGTCACCCGGAAGCCTTTTACGAGGCGTTCGCCAACATCTACAAGAATGCCACGGACACGATCCGCGCGTCCATCGACGGACGCCAACCCGATGTGCTGGAGCTGGACTTCCCGAATGTCGAGGACGGCATCCGCGGCATGCAGTTCATCGAGACCGTTGTCGCCAGCAAGGGACAGTGGATCGCCTTCCCAATATGAACGGGATAATGTTGGCCACAAAAAGGCACATAATTCACAAAAGATATTCAGCAATTATGTTTTGTGTATTTTGTGCTTTTTGTGGCAATCAATTGATAAAACATGAAAGGAGTACGCAATGAGCAGACCCGTAACGCTATTCACCGGGCAATGGGCGGATCTTCCGCTGGAGACGCTGGCCGAGATGGCCGCCGACTGGGGCTATGATGGCCTTGAGCTGGCCTGCTGGGGCGACCACTTTGA
>CAZOXS010000391.1:0-6350 GCA_964583785.1 uncultured Victivallales bacterium | reverse complement strand
CGCTTGCCCGATTCCTTCAGTCTCGCCACTCGCATGATCGCCCCCCCATCAATTCAGGCACATCTCAACCTGTGCCATCGAAAACAACCCGACGTTCCCACAAAAGAAATGGCAACGCAACAACAAAATAATATTAATGGTATGTCCCTATTATTTTTTTTCCTATTATTTTTGGCAACGATCCCGTTGCATTCGCAGTTGACGCATGACCAATCCTTTCCGATACTGGGCGGCCTTTTGATTTACGGCGATATCTTTTAAAGGGCGGTTTGGCGGGCACGGGGATCACAAAGGGAATTCATGATGACGACGACTAGTAAGAACGGCGCCCTCGGGCTGCTTTCCGGGGGATTGGACAGCCAGCTCGCCGTACGGCTGCTGCAACGGCAGGGGATCACGGTACGCACGATCGTGTTCAACAACCCCTTCTATGACATCAGCGCCGCCGTCAAGGCGGCGGCCGCGCTGGAGGTGCCACTGCGCATTTATGATTTCACCGACGCTATCCTGGCCCTGATCAAGAACCCGCCGCACGGCTTCGGCAAATGCATGAACCCCTGTATCGATTGTCATGCCCTGATGCTGCGGCGCGCCGGGGATCTACTGGCCGAGGAAGGCTGCCGGTTCCTCTTCACCGGCGAAGTGCTCAACGAGCGGCCCATGTCGCAGACCCGCCGCGCGTTGCAGACCGTGGCAGCGGATTCGGCTTACGCGGATCTGGTCCTGCGCCCCCTCAGCGCCCTGTCGCTGCCGCCGGTCAAGCCCGAGCGCGAGGGCTGGGTGGATCGCCAGCAGTTATTGAACCTGAACGGGCGGCGGCGCACAACCCAGTTCGCGCTGGCCAGGGAGTTCGGCCTCCAGTCCTACCCCTCACCGGCCGGCGGCTGCCTGCTGACCGAACCGAACTTCTGCTCGCGCCTGAAAGAACTGCAGGCGCACGAGGGCCTCGGCGAGCGCCGCCAGGTCGAACACCTGCGCGCCGGACGCCATTTCCGCCTGCCCTCGGGCGGCAAATTCATCGTGGGACGCGACGAGGCCGACAACCACCGGATCGCCGCCATGCTGCGCGCAGATGACTACGAACTGGTCGTGCCGGATGGCGGCAACGGTCCCACGGGGCTGCTGGATGGAAACGCGGGCGAACAGGCCCTGCGCGAGGCCGCCGCCATTTTCGCGTTCTACGCCAAATGCCCGCCAGAGGCAACCATGACCATCGAGGTCCGCCGCGACGGCCACCGCCTACCGCCGCTAAAGGCCATCCCCCTGACACCGGAACAGATCGAAGCCTGCCGGATCGGCTAAAAAACCATCTGTTCCCCTTGCAAAAAATCGCGGGAAGCCGTATGGTTCCGCCGCGTTGATTGATCGACGGGATGAGCACCGGAGGAAATGGATATGAAGAAAGACACGCTGGACCGCTGGACCTGCAAGCGCTCCGAGGAACTTTACGGCATTCGCGAATGGTCGGGCGGCTATTTCCGCGTCAGTGACGAGGGCGACGTGCTGGTCTGCCCGCGCGGGACGCGCAGCAATGCCGCCGTCAATCTGCATGAGGTCGTCAACGGCCTGCGCGAACGCGGCATCACCGCCCCGGTGCTGCTGCGTTTCGGCGATATCCTCGAATCGCGCATCGAGCTGCTGAACGAGAGTTTCCGCAAGGCGATCGCCGAGGCCGGCTACAAGGGCGAGTACCGGGGCGTCTACCCAGTCAAGGTCAACCAGCAGCAACAGGTCGTCGCCGAGATCGCCCGCATCGGCAAGGCCTATGACTACGGGCTGGAAGTCGGCAGCAAGGCCGAGCTGATCGCCGCCATGGCCTACATGAACGACTCGGACGCCTACCTGGTCTGCAACGGCTACAAGGACGAGGAGTTCATCGATCTGGCCCTCTATGCCGGCAAGATGGGCATGAACGTGGTGCTGGTTGTGGAAATGCCCGGCGAGGTGCAGTCCATCCTTGACCGCGCCGCCGTCGTCGGCGTACGGCCCCGCATAGGCATACGCGTCAAGCTCTCCTCCCGCGCCGATGGACACTGGACCGACTCCGGCGGTGACCGCAGCCGCTTCGGCCTCAGCATCTCGCAGATCCTGGATGTCGTCGATATGCTGAAACGCAACAACCAGCTCGACTGCCTGGAGATGATGCATTACCACCTCGGCAGCCAGATCCACAATATCCGTAACATCCGCTCCGGCATCTCGGAGGCCTGCCGCGTCTATGCCGGGCTCGTGGCCGAAGGGGCACCGATGGGGATCCTGAACGTCGGCGGCGGCCTGGCGGTCGACTACGACGGCTCGCACACGAACTTCGCCAGCAGCAGCAACTATTCCGTGCCGGAATACTGCTCGGACATCATCGAGGGGGTCATGAGCATCCTGGATGAGAACGAGATCCCCCACCCCACGCTGATCAGCGAATCCGGCCGGGCCGTGGTGGCGCACCATTCCGTGCTGGTCTTCAACGTCCTGGACGCCAGCCGGTTCGCGTCCGGTGCCCGCCCCGAACTGAAGCCGGATGAACATCACGAGATGCTCTACACGCTGGCGGACGTGCATGACGAGCTCAACAGCAAGAACGTGCAGGAGTTTTTCCACGACGCGACCTACTACCGCGACGAGATCCGTTCCATGTTCTCGCATGGCGTGGTCACGCTGCGCGACCGCGCCCTGGCGGAGCAGATCTTCTGGCGCATCGCGATCAAGGTCAAGGAACTGCTCCAGACACAGAAATACGTGCCGGACGAGTTCGAGGGGCTCGCCAAGGCGCTGTCCGACGTCTACTACGGCAATTTCAGCCTCTTTCAGTCCCTGCCGGACTCCTGGGCGATCGACCAGCTTTTCCCCGTCATGCCGATCCACCGGCTCAACGAACGGCCGACACGGGAAGCCACGATCGCGGACATCACCTGCGACTGCGACGGCCGGTTGGACCGCTTCGTGGACCTGCACGACGTGAAGCACGCACTGCCGCTGCACGATCTGAAGCCGAACGAGGAATACTACATCGGGGTCTTCCTCGTCGGGGCCTACCAGGAGACGCTCGGCGACCTGCACAACCTGTTCGGCGACACGCATATCGCCCTGATCCACGTCGGCGACGACGGCGAGATGCTGCTCTCGCACGAGGTAGCCGGCGACTCGGTCGAGGACGTGCTCTCGTACGTCGAGTACGACCCGAACGAGCTTGTCAAGCTGATCAAGGAGAAAAGCGAACGGGCGGTTCGTCGCGGCGCACTCCAGCCCTCCGACCGGCGGTCCTTGGTCGAGGCGTACCAATCCGGCCTGCGCGGCTATACCTACTACGAGCAGTGAGGAGCTTATTCACGGATGATCCACCCCGACACGCGATTGCAGTTCATCAGCGAGGAGTCCGGTCACGGGGTCGTGGCCGTCAACCCGATTCCCCGCGGCACGATCACCTGGGTGAAGGATCCGCTCGACCGCACCTTTTCCCCGTCTGCCATTGCGCGCATGCCGCAGGCCTGCCGCGACGTGCTCGATCACTTCTGCTACCGCGACCGGCGGGGGCACTACGCCCTGTGCTGGGATCATGCCCGCTTCATCAATCATAGCTTCCGGCCCAACTGCATCGCCACCGCCTATGAGTTCGAGCTGGCCGTGCGCGATATCGCCGCCGGCGAGGAGCTGGTCAACGACTACGGCTTCCTCAACATCGTCGAACCCTTCCGCCCGCGCGACGAGGGCACCCGCCGCAAGGTCGTCTATCCGGACGACCTCAGGCGCTGCCACCGCCAGTGGGACCGCCTGCTGGCAACAGCCTTCAAGGCCCTACCGGCGGTCGAACAACCGCTGCAATCGATCTTCTCCGCGGCGCATTGGCGACGCGTGCAGGACGTGGCGTCAGGCAGGTGCGGGATGAAGTCGATTCTCAACAACTTCAGGATGCCTGAACCCGCCGCAGGATAGCCATGGTCTCGAAGTGGGCCGTGCGGGGGAACATGTCGAGCACCCGGCAGCGTTCCAGCACATAGGCATCCGTCGTCAGGCGCTTGAGGTCGCGCGCCAGGGTGTCGGGGGCGCAGGAGATATAGAGCAGTCCCGCCGGGCGGTGCTTCAGCAGCGATTCACACAACGCGGGCGAAAGGCCCTCGCGCGGCGGATCAACGATCACCGCCGTACGGTCGGCATCCACCTGCTGGATGGCCTGGTCAAAGACCACGGCCGCATCACCCTCGACAAAGGTCACCCCCATCTGCTGGTGCTGCTGCGCATTGGCCTTGGCCGCCCGGATCGCGGGGCCGTTGACTTCCACGCCCAGCACATTCGGAATCCCCGCCCGCGCCGCCGCCAGCGCGAAGATCCCGGCCCCGCAATAGAGATCAACCAGGAACTCGGGGGCCTGGGCCCTGATCCAGCGCGTGGCCGTCTCCACCAGCTTGTCCGCCACCGCGTTATTCACCTGCGCGAACCCGGCCGCCGGGAGGCGGATCTCGCCGATGGGTGTCTTCTCGGTCATGGGACCGCCGGAACCGTCGCCGTCCTTCCAATGTCGCACGCCATCGGTCCCGGTCCAGCGGAAGGTCACCGAGGCGCGTGGCGGCAGCGACTGCGTGTACGCCGTGTCGGCGCGCACGGCGGCGATGTCGGTATTGATCGCCTCGACGGCCAAAGGGCAAAGGGCGACGTCGATGACCGTCCGGTTATCGCGACCGTAGTAGCCGAGTTGCCCCTCCGGACCGTTGTGCAGCACGACTTTGTTGCGGTACCCCAGGGCGCTTGGCGCGGGCACGGCCTCGTCCATCGCGACCGTCTCTTGGCCGCCCAGGCGTCGGAGGAGTGAATCAAGCTGCTTTTGCTTGATACGCACTTCCTCGGCATAGGCCACATGCTGGTAAGCGCAGCCCGGACAGCCGTCCGCCAACGGGCAGGACGGTTCGACGCGGTGGGGCGAGGGCGTCAGGACCGCCAGCAGCTCAGCCTCGGCATAGCGTTTGCGGACAACCTCCAGCCGTACCCGGACGTGCTCGCCTTCCAGGCACCCCGGCACGAACACGGCCATGCCGTCAAGACGACCGACCCCGCGGCCACCGTAGGCCACATCCACGATTTCAAGATCAACGTCGCAACCTGCTTCAACTGCCATGTACCGCTCCCCGTGCGTAGGTAAATTAGTTTGGACTGTCTGTGGACACCATCACCCACACACGCTCGGAAATCACTATAGGGCGAATGGTGCGTGGCTGCCAGTGAATAATCAGACTTCGGAAACGATACGCAGGAAACCATTCTCTTCCGGAATAACATCCTTGATTCTCATTGATCAAGCCCTCTGATTGGTGTTGGATGCTGCCCTTTCACTGCCAGCTCCCAATCCGCCATCAAATCATGGATATAGCGGGCATGGCATTCTTCTCGTCGGATTCTGCGGCACTGGTGATCATCTCTTTAAACCCTGGGAGCAATCTACCAGCATGAGGGGAATCTCACAAGATTGGATTTTGTGCCCAAGACTTTTAGCGGACTGCCTATGATCAAAGGCCTGGTCCCTTGGCGTTACGGTCGCCTTCTTGCCGCCAAAGTTCCCAAGGATGGCAAATGCAACTGGGTTCCTCGTCATTCGGCGCGTTACAACTCGTTATGCTTTCTATCTGGGCGGGGTCAGCAGGCATAGACCTCATGTCCTTCCGACAATGCCGTCTTGTAAATCGAGTCCCTCCGGTGCGCGTGTTTCGCCAGCACCGAAGGCGTCGCCACAAGAAAGTCGCACGGAATGGGTTTATTGCGTACACCCGTGTTGAGACGGTCCATGATCAGGGAAGGACGATCACGATCCGGCACGACGACCAGGAAATCAAGATCGTTTACCGTTCCGCCAGGATTACGAACGGCGGAGCCGAACAACAGAATGCGCAATGGCGCAGCCTGTTTGACAATCTGCGGCACAACACTCCCAAGCCAGCGTTCAATACTGTTGCCTGATGCATTCATGGAAGTAGTCTACAGATTATGTCGTCTGATTGCAAGTATGGCCAACAATTCTCATTATGGCCTCGGGCAGCCTGAAGGCTGAACTACGAACGCCGTATTTCCAAGCATTTTGGCGTTTGTAGTTCAGGCTTAAGCCTGTTCCCCACACGGTTTGAGGTTTTGGCAACCTAAAGAAATCTACAGCGTATCCACAAACAGCCGCCCGAAAGCGGCGTCATATTCTTCGTTCAAGCGTTCTGCTTCTAATTTATCAGCACCTTCTGCGGGCGCCGATCTGAAAGTGCTGTAATTCTTCCGGTTTGAAGATGCTGGTTTTTCTTCTGGATGTTCTTCGAAGAACTTAACTCATACAACTCTTCTTCCGTTTTCTTCTGCCGTATAGTTGTCTCCCTTTTCTTCTG
>CAZOXS010000390.1:0-16294 GCA_964583785.1 uncultured Victivallales bacterium | reverse complement strand
TTACCCGTTCAGTAGCCAGATCACACCGGAAAGGCTGGCGATGCTCAGGAGCGTGCTCAGGACGATGGTGCCTGCCGCGAGGCGGTCATCGCCGCCCAGTTGCCCGGTCAGCACGTAGGAGGCGATTGCCGTCGGGGTAGCCATCAGCAGGCAGGCCACACCGGTTTCCATGGGCGGCAACCCCAGCAGGCGTGCCAGCAAGAGTCCCGCCAGCGGTCCCACCAGCGTCTTGAGTGCCGCTGCCAGGGTTGCCGCCACGGCGACATGCCGCAGCGGCGTGGTTACCAGGGCGCTGCCGACGCACAGCAGCGCCAGCGGCAGGGCGAATTGCCCGGCAACGGTCAGGCTGCGTACAATGGCCTGCGGCATGGGGCCGGCCACATGCTGCCAGGCGAATCCGGCCACGCAGGCCAGCAGCAGTGGGTTGGTGGCGGTTTTGGCCAGCATGTGCCGCAGGGCTTTTGTGCTCAGCCGGTGCTGCGCGGCCAGATGCAGGATCACGGCGATGATGTTATGCGCCACGACGCAGGCGCCCAGCCCCATCGCCGCCAACGCACCGGCCGCCGCACCTCCCGGACGGCCCTCGAAGGCATAGATCACCACGGGCAGTCCCACATAGGCGAGGTTGCCGCGGAAGCTGACGTGCATGAAGGTCGCCAGCGTGCGGGCCGGCTGCCGCAGCAGCAGACCGGTCGCCAGGGCGGCGAACAACACCAGGGCGGTTGCCCCCAGCAGGGCCAATACCAGGCGACCGCTGGCCCCTTCGGGCGCGGGGTCGAGGCCAATCTTGAGGAACAGCAGCGCGGGTAGCCCGATCCAGTAGCAGCAGCGGTTGAGCGTGTCCACACCCCTGGCATCGAAGAACCCGAACCGCCGCAGCAGCGCGCCCAGCGCGATCAGCACGAAAACCGGAGCCAGCGTATTCAAAATAACCATATCCAATTCCTTCTCGCGGCAATCACAGTACCAGTAGGGCGGTGCCCGGTCAGAAGTGGTCGTCGGAGCTGATTGACTGCTCGACGGAATCGCCATGCTGTGCCAGCGACTGGATCGCGTCGGCGAGGATCTCGGGATGGACGGTGGCGCGGCGGTAGGTATCCACAATCACCAGATGCTCGGTGCCGTCGATATCGGCGACGGCCAGGGCCCCGAACGGGATCAGCATGTTCAACCGCAGGGCTTCGGCATATTGCGACGGCACGGCTACACCGCAGGGGGTCGAGAGTTGCACGAGTGCCGTGTTGTCGGTCCCGGTGCGGCTGAAGTCGATCCAGATCTGCTGCGAGCGCCCGTCGGGCAGCGAGACCAGCACGCCGAAATGGGGAGACTCCCCGCTGATGACGGCGTTCATGTCGCGAATCGCCTCCGTGACCAGGTCGCGGTCGGATAGCATGCCGGTGTAGCCTTGATGCGCGTCCGAAGATTGCAGCAGCCATTCGCGCCATTCGGTTGGGGAATCGCCGAGTTCATGCCCGGTAATCATGCACAGGGCGTTGGCGGCATCGGTTGTGTTGCGGTTCTGTTCGAGCAGTGTGACCAGGGCGGGAACGGCCCGCGCGTCGCCGATCTCGGATAGGATTTTAATGGCCGACCAGCGGACGCCATCGTTGCGGTCCTGTAGTAGTGGCAATACGGCTTCGGTCAGCTCGGTACCCTGGGTGCAGGCGGCATTGATCGTGGCCGGTCGCGTCCTGATGTTGCGCAGGCCCTGGCGGATGGTTTCGGTGTTCATTGTGCTCCCTTCGTCGGTTGGCGAGCAGTTTAGCGTCACGACGCCAAATGGCAATCCGATTATCGGGAAATGAGTTGCCGGAATACCTCCGGCGTGATGATCGGGCACGGCTTGAAATTATCAATCGACAGCAGGTCGTCATCGCCCGTCACCAGGAAATCGGCGTTGCCCTGATCGGCCAGGATCAGGAACTTCTGGTCATGCGGATCCCGGCACAACGGGAGGTGACGCGACGGCCGTGTCACAACGGTTTCGGCGTAGGGGACAAATGCCAGCAATAGGCATTGCTGTTCAGCGAGGCTCAACTTGAACTTCGGGTATGCAAGCACGCGCAGCAATTCGCCGGCGGTTTCTTTTGACAGAAGGGGTATTACCCGTGCCTGCTGCCAGAGGGGGACCAACCCGCTGACGCGTCCCGAGCGAAACAGCAGGGCAGAGAGAACCACGTTCGTATCGAACACGACGCGCGGCGTTATCGTCGCGACCATTTGACGGCCTCTCCCACATCGTCCTCGGAAATGCCAAGGGCCTCCAGTTTCTCATGCACCGCGCTCAATGGCTTTGTGTTCACGGGTTCGAGGATAATCCGCCCATATTCCGCGCGCACGTCAAAGTACTGGCTTCCCGGGAACTGGCTGACGATGCTTTTCGGCAAGGTCAGTTGATTCTTACTGGTCATTTTCGCAAGCATATTCGCGTCCTTTGTTTCTTATATCCTTACATCCTTGCGACTAAACCGCATGGTCTTTTTCCTTTCACTGTCGCGGCGGGCCATCGTGTCAGCCCGTCCTGTAGTGGGCGGGGCCTTCCTTGGCGACTTTCAGCTCGCCGGCATGTTGCTGGAGGGCAAACTCAAATACGGTGGCCAAATCGATCCGCAGATCAGGAAAACCGGGGCTGGTCAGCACATCCTCATGGCTGAAACCCTTCCAGAAGACATAGCGATCCCCTTGCAGCCAGAATATCTCCACCATGCAGGGGAACGGCGTCACGATCCAGTATTCCTTGATCCCGAACCGCGCGTACAGCTCGGTTTTCACAACCCGGTCGATCCGTGCACTGCCGGGCGACACAATCTCCACCACCAGGGTGGGCGGCCCTTCAATGTGCCGGTGTATCTGCGCCGGATTACAGACCACGAGCAAATCCGGCTGCACCACATCCTCGTCGGAGAGACGCACATCCATGGGGGCTGTCATAAGCTTGCACTTCTTGCCCTTGAAAAAGGGATGCATACGGCTTTGCAATTCCCCGGAAATATCCTGATGTTCCGAAACGGGGCTCGGCGCCATCGCATAGGCCGAACCGCCAACCAGCTCCCAGCGCTCGCCCTCCGGCCATGTGAGGTAATCGTCCCAGGTGTAATGATCATCCATTTTCAATGCCGGTTGTGCCATGCTCTTCCTCCTGCTCATGCGCTCTGCACCTTGAAAATCAAACTACTTTATCATACCGGATATGACAAGGTGTTTATCGTCAAAGCGTGGAGCCGAAGTGCGACAGGAAGAATTGCTTCTGCGTCGTCCACCAGCCCGTGGTCGGCTTGGCGAGCATCGGGCGCATGCAGGTGGTCATCTGCAGGGTGACGACAACCAGGATCAGGAACCACAGCTTAATCCCGCCCTGCCGCTGGAACAGCGTATGCGCACGCAGCTTGCCAACATAGCGCGCAGCGAACATCACGGCAACCAGCCAGAGGATCAACGCCAGGATGACGATGAACGGCACACTATCCGTCGAGACGGCGAAAAGCCAACCGACCGGGGCCAGGCCGACGAGGATCAGCCCGACCATCGCCAGACAGGAGCAGCCGAGCGCGAGGGTTTGCGCGAGGGTTAGCGGGGAGCCCGCCACGCAGGCGAAGACATACAGGCTTGGAAAACAAAGCAGCAGGGAGCAGACGGCCACCAGGGGTGCCTTGACCGCGTCCATGATGGCCACCGGCCAGCCGGCAAAAAGGCCGATGGCCAGACCGAAGACCACGTGGCAGGCCACCGCCACGGCAAACAGGATCGCAGAGGTGGCGGGTAGGTTCCGGTCTTCGCCGGCGATCGTGTCCGCCACGCGTTCGGGTGATTTCAGCAGGGCGGTCACGATGTTCCCGGAGTCCGTCTCACAGGGCGGCGCTGGAATCGGGTCGGTCTGGGGCATAGTCGTCTCGCTCATGGGGCCCTCCTATTTTCCTCCCGCCAAAAGGTACGGGAGCACGTCAGTAAAAACAAACTGATAGAAATTGCGGTCGAGGCAGTCCGGACGCATGAAGGCCACCGGATAGAACGGGCTGCCCACAAAGGGTCGGAGAATCCAGGACAACTGGCAGCCGACGAAGGCAAAGGAAACCAGCCACGACAGGAACAGGGGCTCGACCGGACAGCGTTCCGGCACGAGGCGGCGCAACCCTTTCAGCAGCGCCACATTGCCGGTGACGCCGGCGAGGGCCAGGATGACGATGTGCGTCATCAGGATCAGGTTATGGGCGTAGCGCAGGTCGTCGGGTGTGCCAGTGTAGGAAACGCCGGACAACAGGAAAAAAAGCGCAACGGGCGCGAGGCCAAGCAAGATCCAGCAGCCGATGGTCATGGAGGCGAACACCACGGCAACGGATGCGCGGAAGGAGAGGCCAGCCCCCGCGAGGGTGGCGGTCATCCAGTTGAATACGGCAACGATCATGGCCGTCCCCAGGAACAGCAGCGGCAGCTTTATGGCAACGTATATGGAGAGGCGCGGGGATCGCCAGCCGGCGAGAATGGTTCCATACAGCCCGCAGGCCACGACCACGAAAAGCGCAAGCCCCAGCACATCCCGCCAGCGGAGGTCGTGTTCACGCACCGCCGTCCAGAAGGCATCCCGGTTTCGCAGCAGTATCACAGGCCAGTTCATCTTAATCGTCGCCATGTTGCCCTATTGTTTGTTTGCTGTCGAGGTTTTCAGTTGTGCTTCCATCTGCGCTGGCTACAACGGTTGGTTTCTGGTAGCTTGTCTGGCATGCAGCAGATTGAATTACTGGCGCCCGCGCGGGATGCGGATACGGGGATTGCGGCGATCGATGCCGGGGCGGATGCGGTCTACATCGGCGGCCCGCGGTTCGGGGCCCGTGCGCAGGCGTCCGTCACGGTGGCCGAAATCGCCCGGCTGGTGGCCTATGCCCGCCTGTTCCGCGTACGCACGTACGTGACGCTCAACACGCTGCTGAAGGATGCGGAGCTGGATGACGCCCGGACCTTGATCCGCGAGCTCTGGCAGGCGGGGGTGGATGCCCTGATTATCCAGGATATGGGACTGCTGGAACTGGATCTGCCGCCGATCCCCCTGTTCGCAAGCACGCAGTGCCACATCACCACGCCCGAGAAAGCGCTGTTCCTTGAAAAGACCGGGTTCCGGCGCCTGATCCTAGCCCGCGAGCTTACGCTCTCGCAGATCGCCGCCATCCGGGCTGCCACCACCGTCGCGCTCGAATGCTTTGTGCATGGGGCGCTTTGCGTCTGCTACAGCGGCCAGTGTTACATGAGCGTGGCGGCGGGCGGACGCAGCGGTAACCGTGGCGACTGCGCCCAGCCCTGCCGTCTGCCATATGACCTGCTCGACGAGACGGGTACGGTGCTGGCGGCGGGGCTGCATTGGCTGTCGCTCAAGGATATGAACCGTACGGCGGGCATCGGCGATCTGCTGGCGGCGGGCGTCTCCTCGTTCAAGATCGAAGGCCGTCTCAAGGATACGGCCTACATCCGCAATGTCGTCAGCCACTATCGCCAGACGATCGATCGCGAGCTGGCCGCGCACGGCCTGCGCAAGTCCTCGTCCGGCAACAGCCAGACTGGGGTTACGCCGGATCCGGCCAAGAGCTTCAACCGCGGCTTCACGTCGTATTTCTTGCGCGACGTGCCTGATCAGCCGGAAAGCCCGTTCACGCAGAAGGCGACCGGCGAGGAGATAGGGCGCGTGGCGTCCACGGGCAAGGATTTCTTCATGCTGGCGCGTGATGTCACCCTGGCCCCCGGCGACGGGGTCTGCTTTTTCGATGCGGATCAGCGCCTGCAGGGAACCCGTATCAACCGGGTGGAGCAGGGACGGTGTTATCCGGAGGCGATGCAGGGAATCTGCCCCGGCGTGACGTTCTTCCGCAATCGGGATACGGCATTTGAGAAGGTGCTGGCTGCCAGCCCGCCGTCGCGCCGGATCGGCGTGGCGCTGGCGCTGCAGGTGGTGGATAAAGGGTTCCGGCTGACGGCGACCGATGCGGATGGCATCGCGGCGGCGGTGCACGAGGATGGCCCGTTCGAGCCGGCGCGGAATCCGGATCAGGCGGTTGCCCATCTCGCCGCGCAGCTTGGCAAGACCGGCGGCACGCCATATCAGGCGACGGCGGTTGCCGTGAGCGGCGATGCCCCGCCATTTGTCCCGGCTAGTGTGATCAATGCCGCCCGGCGACTGCTGCTGGAACGGTTGACGGCAGCGCGGCTTGAACATGATGTCCGGCCGGGAGCCCCTTTGCAGCCGACCGATCATCCGTATCCGCAGGCCACCCTGACGTTTGAGGGCAACGTGCTCAACGACCGTGCCCGCGCGTTCTACCAGCGGCATGGTGTACAGGCGATCGAGCCGGCTGCCGAGTCGGGACTGGATCTGAAAGGGCGTCGCGTGATGACCAGTCGGCATTGCATCCGGCGGATGCTCGGGCTTTGTCCTGTGCACCCGCAGGAACCGCTGGTCACGCTGAAGGCTCCCCCGCAGGGCCTGCTCTATCTCGACGATGGCCGCCACCGCTACCGGTTGGAATTCGCCTGCGACCGCTGCGAGATGGACGTCTACCAGTGACGGCGGATGGGGATGCCGGCGGCGACGAGGTCGGCCTTGATGGCCGGGATGGTGGTGTCGCCGGTATGGATCATGCCGGCAATGATGGCCGCGTCGGCATGCGCCAGCGTGAAGACATCGACCAGATGCTGTGAACAGCCCGCCCCGCCGGAGGCCACCACCGGCACGGAGACGTTGTCGGCGATCAGCCCGGTGAGCGCGAGCTCGAAGCCGCTGCGGGTGCCGTCGGCATCGACTGAATTGACGACGATTTCGCCGACGCCAAGATCCACGGCACGCTTTGCCCATTCGAGTGCGTCCATGCCGGTGCGCTCGCGGAAGCCGCGCACGGTGATCTCGTAGCCGCTCGGGCAGCGGGTGCGGTCCTCCACCGCCAGCGGATCCATCCCCAGCACGATGCATTGCGCCCCGAAGGCTTTCGAGCCCTCGGCGATGATGGCCGGGTTGCGCACGGCCAGTGAATTGACGGAAACCTTTTCCGCCCCGGCCAGCAGCACGCGCTCCATGTCTTGCAGGTTGGAGATCCCGCCGCCGACGGCAAACGGGATGCGTACGGCCTTGGCGACTTCCCGCACCATCTCGATGTCGATCGGGCGGCGTTCGGCCGAGGCGGTGATATCGTAGAAGACCAGCTCGTCGCAGCCGTCCTCGTAATAGCGGGCGGCCATCTCGACGGGATCACCCAGTTCGACGTTGTTCTGGAAGCGGACACCTTTGGTGACCACCTTGTTGTGGATATCCAGGCAGGGAATGATGCGGCGTGTCAGCATGTGGGCTCCTCTCCGGCGGGTTGCCAGCGGCAGAAGTTCTCCAGCAGGCGCAGGCCCGCCTTGCCGGACTTCTCGGGGTGGAACTGGGTGGCGACAATGCTGCCGCGGCCGAGGGCCGAGGCGAACGTCACCCCGGCGTAACCCGTCGTGGCCAGTGTGCAGTCGTCCGTCGTTGGCACCGGGTAATAGCTGTGGACAAAGTAGAACTCGGTCTCGTCCGCGATGCCCTCGAACAGCGGGTGCGGCACACGCGCATGCACCCGGTTCCAGCCCATGTGCGGGACCTTGTCGTAGCGGTTGGCGGGGGCGAAGCGGACGACGCGCCCGGGCAGCAGCCCCAGCGTATCGACGCCGCCGTCCTCCTCCGAATGCTCCAGGATGATCTGGGTGCCGAGGCAGATGCCGAGGAAGGGCGTACCGCGACGGACGACCTCGCGGAGGGTGTCGGCCAGGTCGAGTGCCTGTAGGTGGCGCATGGCGGCCCCGGCGGCACCGACACCGGGAAAGATCACGCGCTCGGCCTCGAGAATGCAGGCGGGGACGCTGGTGATCCGCGCCTCGCGTCCGATCGTGTCGAAGGCGAGCTTCACACTGGTCAGGTTGCCCGCCCGGTAGTCAATAATCGCAATCATCGTGTCTTTGTCTCCGAATAAAAATCAGCCGACCTTGTCGGCCGGGGCTGTTGGCGAGCTGGCAGACTAGAAAAGATTCGCACGGAAGGCAAGCGCGTCTTATACCGAACGCCAAGGCAAATCGTGCTAACAAAAACGGGGACGTTCTGAAATCCGGTCAAGGCTAGCGTTAATCGATTCTGACTGCCATTGGTCAGGGCGATGTTTGCGGGGGAGATATCCCAGCCGAAATCTTGGCGGAACCGTTCGGCGAGCGCCTCGATGAACAACCGGGCGCCCTGCGGGGTATCGTAGTTGCCGATCACCTGCTCGAACTCACCGGGGGTGGCGAGGATATGGGTCATGCGCTCACGGAAAAGCGCCTGCACCGCCGGGATGTGGCTGGGGTTGCCACCGCCGAGCATCAGCATCGGGTGATCCCCGTTCAGGGCCTTGCCCAGGTCGTCCATCAGTTCGCTGATCCCGATCTTGCCGCAGAAGCGGTTGCCGAATTCGGAGAGCTCCATCATGGTTGTATTCCTGTGGTTTATCATGACTCCTGCCGCGAAGGGGCAGGTTTCAGGTGCCGGACTGTGTCCGGCAGGTAGACGGGTCAAGTTGCACTATTGTGCTTGAAACGTCAATCCCCGACGTTACCGGATGTGTTCCGGCTGGCCAGCAGGCCCCGGCGATACCCACCCACCCTTGAAGCCTCAGGCAACTGTTCAATCCCTTCCCAGGCTCACGTTACGCCTCGGACCCCGCCAACATGCTCCCATCGGATTTGTCATGAACACCCCCGGAGTCTGATCTTGCGCGGAGCGCACCCGAACTCATTACGAATGGATTTGTTGAAGCGTTGGCTGAATGGCATCATGGGCCGGCACCGGCCGCGCCGCGCCATCCCGTAACCGGAGCAGCATATCCCAAAAACGGATTTCTGCCCGTAATCTTTCTGGGGCGGACTGAGTACCCAGCGGACTCTCCCCTATGGGACGCCCGACGAAGTCCGGGCGGAGGCCCGGAAGGTGCGCGATTTGTTGAGCGTGCAGGGGGGACATATTTTTGCCCCGGCCCAGGGAATCCAGGGCGACGTACCCTTGCGGAATAGTGAAGTGGTATTGGAAGTGGCGCGCGAACGTCGAAAGGCGGGCCAGGATCCAATTAGCTAGAACCTCGGCCTTGCGGCCAGGCCCTCACTAGCCCGTTGCCGCCTCAAATTGCCAGAAGGACGCTGGGGCGATAATCCTGATGTTGCCGGCACATTCAAGATCAAGCAGGTCCTTGTCGCCAGTGACGATACAGGCACATTTTCCAGCCATGGCGGTCGCGATGATGTTGTCGTCCTCGGGATCACGGCAGGTCGGAGGGATCGATGGCAGCGCCCTGAGAATCCTGCTACGTGATTTTACCAGGGCCACCACAGATTCGGCATCCAGCTGGGTGTACTTGAATTTCCCTGTCAGTTTGGCCGCGAGCTCATCCAGGATGAATGCGGAAAGGATGATCTCATGATGGATGCCGCAATGCTCGAAAAGCTCGTTGCATGTTCCATGCGAGATGAAGGCGGCGATAAGGACGTTCGTATCAAGGACCAGTTTCATGATACCTTGTCGAATACATCCTGATCGGTATGAATCCCACGTTTCGCCGCCTTGAAAACCATCACCTTGCGCAAACTGCGGAAACGCCTTATAAACAAATAATCGCGCAGCGATTCCCGAACAAGATCGCTACGCGAGACGCCCTCCGATCGCGATATTTCGTCAAGCTCCATGCGCATCTGCTCAGGAACGCTGATTGTCATCGTGCTTCTCATGCTAATTCCCCCTTCCCATGCTGTAATAATTTATCTTACAGTCTAGGTTCAGTCAATGGTTTTGTTTGGATCTCTCCGGCGCGACATGCCGAAAAAAGCGTCACGAAGGGGGTGGACTCCCATCAGTCGCCGGTTCCTGGCGGCTGAGGCAGTGGAAGCTGCCGAGCCCCTGGATGATGTCGGTGGCGTCGATGCCGACGACCGGGCGGTCGAAGCAGGCTTGCAGGATCGCCTGCGCCTCGGCATCGCGGCTGCAGCGGAACGTCGGCATGATCACGGCGGCATTGCAGATGTAGAAATTGGCATAGGAGGCCGGCAGGCGTTCGCCGTCAAAGACCACCGGCTCCGGCATCGGTAGCTCCACGATCTCTAGCGGCGCGTCCCCCGCCAGCCGGGCGGCGCGCAGGACTTCGAGGTTGTGCCGCAGAGGCGCATAGTTGACATCAGCGGGATCGGTCTCGACGGCGGTGACCACGCGGGTCTCCGAGACGAAGCGCGTGAGGTCGTCGACATGCCCATCGGTGTCGTCGCCGGCGATGCCCTCGCCCAGCCAGACGATCTGGCTGGCCCCGTAATAGCGGAGCAGGGCCGCCTCGATGTCCGCCCGCGAACTGACCGGATTGCGGTTGGGGTTGAGCAGGCAGGATTCGGTCGTCAGCAGGCAGCCCGCCCCGTTGACCTCGATCGCCCCGCCTTCCATGATCAGCCCGGGCTCCACCAGCGGCAGGTCGAGGACTCGCGCCGCCTGCGACGGGATCTGGTCATCGAGCAGGTAGGGGTATTTGCCGCCCCAGGCATTGAAGCCCCAGTTGACAATTACCTTCTCGCCCGATCCGGCGTCACGCACGAAACAGGGACCATGGTCGCGGCACCAGGCGTCGTTGGTCGGGAAGACATGCAGCACGATGTTGTCCATAACCGTCTCGATCGCGGCCAGTGCCTTCTCGAGCGCGAGGGCCGCCCGGCGGTCCTGCACGCTGATGTGAACAGTCTCGCCCTGGCTGATGACGCGGATGAAGGCATTGTACGGCGCGAAGATCTTCTCGATGCCGCCGGGCCAGGTCGAGGCGGTGTGGGGGTAGCTCAGCCAGGTCGATTCGTGCCTGACCCACTCCGGTGGCATGACAAAACGGCGGGGCTTCTTGTGCGAGGTCTTCATACGCCATCCAGCCAGCGGGCGGTGATCGGGGAATAGGTATCGATCCGGCGGTCGCGCAGGAACGGCCACTGCGTGCGGTAGCGGTCGGAGTCGCCCAGGTCGAGTTCCTGCACATGCAGGGCCTCTTCATCGGCCGGGGCCTCGTAGAGCAGGGTGCCGAAGGGATTGGTCACGAACGATCCACCCCAGAAGCGCTGGTCGCCCTCGATGCCGGTGCGGTTGACGGTAACGACATGCACCCCGTTGGCGATGGCATGTGCGCGCTGGACGGTGCGCCAGGCATCGTGCTGCTCGTGGCCGGCCGCGGCGGGGGCTTTCATGTCCGCGCCGATCGCGGTGGGGTAGAACAGGATCTCAGCCCCCATCAGGCTCGTGATGCGGGCGGCTTCGGGGTACCACTGGTCCCAGCAGATCAGTATGCCGATCCGGGCGAAACGGGTGTTGAAGACGCGGTAGCCGGTATCGCCGGGGGTAAAGTAGTATTTCTCGTAATAGCCGGGGTCGTCGGGGATGTGCGATTTACGATAGATCCCCAGCACCTGCCCGTCGGCATCAATCACGGCGGCGGTGTTGTGATAAAGCCCCTCGGCCCGTTTCTCGAAGAGCGAGGCGACGATCACCACCCCGAGCCGGGCGGCGGCCGCCTGTAGCGCGGCGGTGTCAGGTCCCGGCACGGGCGCGGCCAGGGCGAAGTTGGCAAGATCCTCCTTGTCGGCGAAATACAGCGACAGGAACAGTTCCTGTAGGCAGATCACCTGGGCCCCGCTGGCGGCCAGCGTCTCGATGTGTTCCAGCGCCTTGGCCAGATTTTCTGCCTTGTCCGCCGTGCAGCGCATCTGCACCAGCCCGACCTTGACTTTGTGTTCCATACTTACACCATCTCCTTAAAACCCCTGCTCGATCATGCGGCCGATGACGGGGCCGAGCAGCACGAGAAAGACCGAGGGGAAGATGAAGAACATCAGCGGGAAGAGCATCTTGACCGGGGCTTCGTTAGCCAGCCGCTCGGCGCGCTCGAACCGGCGCTGGCGCATCTGGTCGGCCTGGATATGCAGGATCGAACCGATGCTGACCCCCAGCTCGTCGGCCTGCACGAGGGCGTTGACGACCGAGCGCAGGTCCGGCAGGTTGACGCGCTCGGACATATCGCGCAGCGCCACCCGCCGGGTCTTGCCGACCTGGATCTCGCGCACCACGCGGATGAGTTCCTCGCCGAGCGCATCGATCACGCGGCGTTCGACGTTGCGTTGCAGCGACGACATGAAGTCCATACCGGCCTCGACCGAAAGCGTCAGCAGGTCGAGCACGAAGGGCAGGGCCCGCTGGATTTCGCGGTGACGGGCCTGCACGGCGCCGGTTAGCCAAAGTCCGGGATAGAGCGCCAGCCACAGCACGCCGATGGCGAAGAGTCCGGGCTGGAGCTTGAGCAGCAACGCGGAACGGCCCGCGACCGCCGCCAGCCGTACCATCAGGATCCAGAACGGCCCGAGCAGCAGCGGCATCAGTAACCGTAGCCCGAGGAATTCCTCGGCGGAGACCAGATCCTCGTAGCCGGCGGAGACAATCCGCCTGGTAATGGCCTGGCGTTTGGCGGCAAAGAGCGCGCGCCGGAACAGGGGGGCGACATTCGGTGTCAGCGGGATCAGTAGACGGAACAGGAACGGCAGTCGCCGCTCACGCTTCCGTCCGTCGGCCAGGGTGACATAGGTGATATTACGGGCCACGCTGGCACCATACGCGCCGATTCCGGCCGCCGTGATCACCCAGAGCAGCACGATCAGCCACGGCATGATGCCATCGAGTCTTATCGGTGTCATACGTCTATCCTCACGATCTTACGGATCAGCAGCCCGCCGCAGGTTAGCAGTACCCCCACGATCACGACAATTGCCAATCCCATCATCGAGCGCAGGAACGGGATCATCATGCCGGGGTCGACGATCATCAGGGCGGCCCCGATGATCAGCGGCATGGCCCCGACCACGATCCCCTGCAGCTTGCCTTGCGCGGTCAGCGTCTGGATACGGTTCTCGATCCGGAACCGTTCGCGGATCGTGGTGGCGATCTGCTCGAAGATCCCGGTCAGGTTGCCGCCGGTCTGGCGGGCGGTCTCCACCGCCAGGCAGACCAGCGTCAGATCGTCGCTACCGACGCGTTCCTGCAGGTTATCCAGTGCATCCGAGAATGTCACGCCGACACGGGTCTGTTGTAGCAGGGCTCCGAATTCCTGGGCGATGGGGTTCTCGCCATCGCGGGCGATTGTCTCGAAGCTCTGCGTGATGCTGAAGCCGGCCTTGAGCGAATTGCTCATCGCGCCCAGCGCCTCGACAAGCTGGTTGTTGAACTTCTTGAGTCGGCGGGCCTTGAGAATATGCAGCAGCAGACGCGGGCCGCGCAGTACCGGCAGGGCGAACACCGCGCCGGCAATGGCCGCCTGCATTGCCTTGTCTACCGACTGCAAGCCACCCGCTACCAGGAACACCAGCAGGAACACCGCGCCGCAAAGTCCCCAGCCCAGTTCGGCCACGCGCCTAGCCGGAATAAAGAGGAACAGATCCTCGAAGGCGCTGGCGGTTTCCTGGGCGTAGACGCCGGAGTAGTTGCGGGCACCCGATTGCAACGCCCGGATGGCGACATAAGCCAGTCCGGAGACGCTCAGGAACATCAGCACGAGTATGATCACCAGCATCATCCGCGCGGCTCCTCCTTTGCCGGGGTGAAGATCGAATGGTCGATCGAGAGCCCGCGTGTCGCCAGGTTCTCGAGGAATGTCGGCACGGAACCGGTGGCGGTGAAGTAGCCCTCGATGCGCCCCTGGGCATCAAGGCCGGTCTGCTTGTACTCGAAAATGTCCTGCATGACGATCTGGTTGCCTTCGAGACCGAGCACCTCGGTGATCTTCGTGATGCGGCGCGAGCCGTCACTCAGGCGTGCCTCGTGGGCGATCAGGTCCACGGCGGCAGCTATCTGCTCGCGGATCGCGCGGCCGGGTAGGTCCATGCCGCTCATCAGCACCATGGTCTCCAGACGCGAGATCACATCGCGCGGCGTGTTGGCATGCACCGTGGTCAGCGAGCCGTCATGACCGGTGTTCATCGCCTGGAGCATGTCGAGCGACTCGCCACCGCGGCATTCGCCGACGACGATGCGGTCGGGCCGCATACGCAGGGCGTTGCGCACCAGGTCGCGGATGGTGATGGCCCCGCGCCCTTCGATGTTCGGCGGGCGGGACTCCAACCGGATCACGTGGTCCTGGGTGAGCCGCAGTTCGGCGGCATCCTCGATGGTGACGATGCGGTCGGTCTCGGGCAGGTAGCCGCTGAGCACGTTCAGGAAGGTTGTCTTGCCGGAACCGGTACCGCCGGAAACGATGATGTTCTTGCGGAGCCGGATGCACAGCTTCAGGAAATCCGCCATATCCTGCGTCAGCGTGCCGAACCGGATCAGGTCGCTATCCTTGAACGGCACTTTCGAGAATTTGCGGATGGTCAGGCAGGGGCCGGTCAGCGAGAGCGGGTGGATGATGGCGTTGACGCGCGAGCCGTCGGGCAGGCGTGCATCGACATACGGCTGGCTCTCGTCGATACGTCGGCCGATAGGCGAGACAATGCGCTCGATGATCGCATTCACCGAGCTGTCGTCCATGAATGAAAGCCCGGTGCGCACGAGTTTGCCGCCGCTTTCAACATAGATGCGGTCGGGCCCGTTGACCATGATCTCCGACACGTTCTCGTCCGCCAGCAGGTCCTCGAGTGGCCCCAGCCCCAGTGCCTCGTCGTAGATTTCCTTGATCAGCTCATCCGGTGTTACCCCTGGTGGCAATTTGGTACGGACGTCGTCGACAATGCTCTTGAGGGTGGTGCGCACCTTGACACTGAGCTGGTCGTGTTGCATGTGCGAGGCGGTCAGGCGCTTGATGTCGAGGCGCTCGACCAGCTCGCTGTGGATCTGCTGCTTGATCGAGCGTTTGAGATCGTTCTTCGGCGCGGGGGCATCCGTGGCGGCAGCATAGGCCTGCGCGCGGGGGGCGGGAGCGGCAGGCGCGGGGGGCACGGCTGACTCCTTGGTCGCTGCCGCGACAGGCGTGGGGGGCGTCGGATGGATGGGGGGAGGAGAGGCGGGCGGCGCCACGCTGGCCGTCGTCGTTACGGTGGCAACGCCCGGCAGCGTCAGCACCAGGGTAAAGTGCGAAAGTCGGATCGGTACCCCGTTGCCGACGGCGGCGCGGCCCCTGACCGGCTCGCCGGCCAGCAGCGTGCCACCGGCGAGATCCTCGATCCAGGCACCTTCGTCGCGCACCGTGAGGATCGCATGACGCCCTTCGACATCCGGGCTGTTAAGCTGGATGTGGCAATCGGCATCGCTGCCGATGGTGTAGACGGCCGGCTCGATCTCGAAGGTTGTCGGTTCACGGTCGGGACGGCGGATCTCCAGTTTGGCGGGTGCGCTCATTGGCGGTGCTCCCTTAAAGATTGCTCTTGTGGCGGATGTCGCGCTGGCGCCGCAGGTTGATCTCCGGCAGCGCATTCTGGATATGGTCGAAATTGACCGACGGGAGGTCGCGTTTCCAGGTCACATCGCCGGGGTTGCGCAGCGTCAGCGTCAGGCTGCCGCGCATCTGCTGGGCGAAGACGAGCAGTTCGGCCTCCTCGGCGGACACCTCGAGCGTGACCGTACTGTAGCTGGCCCCGGCGGCGGCGCGGGCATTGCGGCTGCCCTGCAATTGGCGGGCCGTGGTCTGGCCGGTCGCCAGCACGGTCACATCCTGCAGCACGGTCAGCGTCACGCTCTCCATGACCTCGGGCTGCGTCTTCGACGGGAACGAGAAGGTCCCGAGCACATCGATGCGGTCGCTCGGGCGCACCATGCCGCTGACCGCCTGGGCCCCGCCGATCGGCAGCGACACGGCCCGTAGGCCCGGTGTGACCAGCGACGAGAGTCCGGAGGCGGCGGGTGCGCCGCCTTCGATGAACGACCAGGAAAGCACCTCGCCTTTCTTCAACGGGAACACGGTCTTCTTGTTCAGCACGAAGTTCGCGTCATCCGGGGTGACCGCATGGCTGCTGACCGACGATTCAAACTCGCTGCGCATCGCCAGGTCCTTGCGGGTAATGACCGTGCCAGCCGGGATGGTGTCGGCGGCCACGACGACCTGCACCTTGCGCGCGCCGGCATAAATTTCTTGCAGCTTCTGGTTAAGCGCCGCCTCCTTCTGCTTGATGTAGCGGGTGGTGATCAGCAGCGCGATAATGCCCATGAGCAGCGAAACCGCCAGTGTGAGTTTCTCTTTCATTTTTTTACCCTCTATTTCGGTCTACGAGAACGGCGATCCCGCAGAGCGGGAGTGAACGATTGGGATACTCTCTACTCGTTATCCGTTCTCGTCGC
>CAZOXS010000389.1:0-14085 GCA_964583785.1 uncultured Victivallales bacterium | reverse complement strand
AGCCCCATGTCCACCTTGCCGAGTGCCTCCAGCGCCTGCTTCGCCGATCCGGTCGCCGCGTCGTGATCGTCCGCGGCCAATGCCGCCTGTACTTTCAGATAGCCTTCCACCACGGCACCAAGCTGCTTCTGAAACTCGGGGTCAACCGCCGGATCCGCCGACAGCGAATGCCCGCCGTGCATCAGACCGAACTTTGCCTGCATGGCGTCAATGTGGCCTTGTGTTGCAGCGGCCAGGCGGGTCGTCTCTGCTGGCGTTTTGACCTCCCTCCCCACAGCGGCATCATTGCTCAGTAGCATGGAATACTCTTTCCAGAGCATTTCGAAATGCCCTGACAGACTTGCGGCGTTCACTGCGGCCACGACTTCCTGCAGGGCACGATATGCCGTCCGAATCCGATCCAAATCCGTGGTGGCGGGAACCTTGATCGCGGCGTGGGCAGCTGCAATCACGTCATGCAACTGGCTCTCCACGATAGCGGGGAGCTTTGGCCTCGTGAGGGCTTCGGGCGCAGCGGCCGCCGCAGCCGTACCACTGTGATGCGCATGCTCCCCGCCGCCTCCACCGCCCTCCGGCGTCATCATGCTGGGTTTTGCCCGGATCTGGAGTTCGGCGTCCAGCTTGAAGTTGCCTTTCGTCACGACACGATCACCTTCTTTCAACCCCTGTTTCACCAGATAGTCGTCGCCCGCTCTCGGGCCCAGCACGATCTCACGCCCCTCGAAAGTCGGCCGGTCCGCCCCGGGCACCTGCACATAGACAATTGCCCGCTTGCCGGTCAGAAGCGGTGCCGAAGCGGGAATCACCAACGGTTTGTCACCCACTTCGGCTTCCACCACGGCACGCACGAACATGCCGGGCTTGAGACGCCCATCCTCGTTCGGCACGTCCACCCGCACCTTGACCGTGCGGGTCGCTTCGTCCAGCACCGGCTGGATGAAGGAGATCGTACCGGCAAAAGACTCGCCCGCATAGGCCTCCGTCGTGAACTTCACCGGCTGACCGTGTCGCAGAAAGGCCAGATCCGATTCGTAGGCATCGAGATTGATCCACACGCGCGTCAGGTCGACAATCGTGTAGATCCGCATCCCCGTCTTGACATACATGCCCTCCTGCGCGTTTTTCTGGACGACAATGCCGCCGGCAGGCGCATGGATGGTCACATGATCATCCGCTTTCCCTCGCCGTTCAATCGCTTCGATCTGCTCAGGCGCAAGCCCCCACAGGCGAAGCTTCTCACGTGCCGCGTCCACCATCGTGCCGAGCGTCGCCCCGACAACATTCGCCTGGTCTGCTGCGTTGCGGGCGTTGGCGACATTGACGGCCTGCAGCAGTTCCTCCTGGGCACTGAGCAGGTCCGGGCTGTAGATGGAAACCATGCGATCGCCCTTCCGGACCGCCACGCCAGTGTAGTCCACGAAAAGACGGTCCAACCGGCCCGGCACCCAGGCCGTGATGTAGGATACGCGCGTTTCGTCATAGTCAACCTTGCCCACCATGCGGACCTCGTCCGTCACAACCCGGCGCTCGACGGGGACGGTCTCGATCTCCATCAGCGTGGCCGCATTCTCACTCACCGATAGCTCGCGCAAGCCAGCCCCCTCGTCATCGTCCGAATCCAGTGGAATCAGATCCATGAAACAAATCGGACATTGTCCCGCCTTCGGCAGCTTGATCTGCGGATGCATGGAGCAGGTCCAGATGGCGGCCGCCCGGGCCGCAGGCTCGGCGGCGTCTACTTTTCCGGACCCATTGGGCGGGAAAAAACAGCCTCTCAGCGCAAACCCCACCGCAAACATAGCCAAGGCGACGGCAAACAGTCTTGTCTTGCCCCGCGCCAACCTTTTCATGGTTTCCTTCATTCTCATACTCCTTTGCCATTCCATCCCTGATCAGTGATTATGCCCTTCGTGTCCCTTGTCGGCCTTACTCATCCTTTTCCTCTTTTTCTTGACTTGACTTTTCTTTTCTTTTTTCGGGTGACGAAACACCCAGCGCGATCCCGACATCGTACTTCCCGATGCAGCAGCCGATCTCGCCGAGTGCGATTTCCCGGTCTGCGGTCGCCCGTTCGAGCATCAACCTGAATTCCAGCCATGTACGCTGGGCATCAATCAGGGTCATGAAGTCCGCCTTGCCGGTCGAGAACTCCTGTCTGGCCACCTCCAGCGCTTGCCCGGCCTTGGGCACCAGCGAGGTCGAAAAAAGGCCGATTCTGCGTTCGGCGTCGCGGAACTTGAAGATCGCCATGCTCAGCTCGGCCTTGAGCTTGTTCCGCATGTCGTCGCGTCCGCTGGATGCCGCCCGGAGCATGGCTTCGGCCTCCCGGATTTCCGCGCGGTATCTACCCCACCAGAGGGGTACCGAAATACCCGCCATGAGGCCCATGTCGGACTCGTCGCCGCGCCCGTCCATGCCGGGCATGACCATCCAGCTTGCCCCAAGCATGAAGTCGGGCAGATAACGTTTGCGGGCGAGCTTCTCCCGGTACTTTTCGGCGGCGATCATTGATTCCGCCGCCTTCAGTTCCGGGTTCAGGTCCGCGAGCATCCCGTCCAGCACCTCCACGTCCACAATAGCCGGTCCTGACGGCGACGCGTCGGGCCATGGAAGAAGATCGTATACCGGCAGATTGAGGGTGGCGGCAAGAACGGCAGACCTTGCGGCGCGCTCATCCCGCAGGGTATCCAGTTCGTTGGCGAGGCGATCTTTCTCGACCTGCGTCTTGATCAGATCGGCAAACGGGGCCAGACCGGCCTTGTAACGGCTCATCACCACCGCCTCCAAATCGTCCAGCAACCTGAAATTCTCGTCGGTCACCGCGATCACGCGACGCAGGTAATCGTACTCGTAGAACGCCTTGACCACGCGATCATAGATCATGAGACGTTCCGCCTCGAGGGCATGCATGGCCGTTTCGGCCTCCGCCGCTGCCGCATCTTCCCGAAGGCCCAACTTGCCAAACGCCGGAAACATCTGCGTCAGGCTCACCTGGTAGCGCGTATCCATCTGCTCGATAAAATACTCGAACGACAGCGTCGGATCGTCCAGGGATCGCGCCTGCGGGATACGCTCCAGCGCCGCCTTCCAACGGTCGAATGACGCCCGCAACCCGGAATTGTGCGAAAACGCATATTGCAGGTAGTCATCCAGCGTCGAACTGCCGTCGACGCGCGGATTCGAGCCCTCGGCGTCCGGGGAGTCATAGACCGAGCGCTGTGTCTCGTAGTGCCTGGCGTACATTTCCTTCTCAGGAACGGAGGCGCAACCGGCCAGGAAGACCCCCCCGGCCAGCGCCAGAACCAACCGACCAGAACCGAACGAACGAAAGACGGATTCCCGCTTTCCGCTGGCTCCGACTGTATTTTTCCTCTTCTTCATGATCATGACTCCTTATCGCTGAGAGACACTGACCGCAACCGCAAGGCGTTGCTGATGACCGAAACGGAACTGCGGCTCATCGCGGCGCCGGCCATGATCGGGCTGAGGAGCAAGCCGAAGAACGGGTAGAGCACCCCCGCCGCCACCGGAATGCCCAAGGCGTTGTAGAGAAAGGCGAAGAACTTCTTCAGGCAGCGGTCGCTACAGAAGAAGGCGGTATGCCCATCGCGCACGGCGCGGAGGCGCGTCGTCCTCGCCACTTTCATCCCGCAGACGGGGTTGATCGCCATGCTCTCGCCCTGCTCCATTGCCACGCTCCTTGATGCCGTCCGTCATGCCCATTCCGGCTGCGTTACCGTGTCCAGTCGGCATACAAGCAGACCTATCGTCAATTGACTATGGGGTAAAACCCTATATTCCATGTCTCATTGTCTTAATCGGCGCTTTCCGCCGCTTCTTCGGCGTCTTCACTGTGGCCAGGCCCTCTGCAATTCGTCCGGCACCGGCCACCATGCCGTCTGCATGACCGGCACATACAATCGGAGATCATCGCATCGAAGCGCCGCCTCTGCGTCGCGTTCAGGATGACGCGCAACTGCCGAATGTGATCCAGCGTCGCCCGTTCACTTTCCTCGTAGGCTCGGCACATTTCCGCCAGGACAGCATCCGCCCGCGCATTGCCGTTCGTCCCGCCTGCCAACGCTTGCCCCAGCCGCATTCGCGCCCCGCAATGGCGCACGGAACACGCGTCCAGGCGTGTCGCCAGCGTCTCATGCAGTGCCTCGACCTGCGAGCGCTGAACATCGGTAAGATTCAATTCACGTTGCAGGAACGACACATCCCGGAGGCGTTCAAGACTGGGGCCGGCCGGCCGGCAAACCACGTAACGGGTCACCCCGAATGCAAGCCCGCCAGCCACAGCCACGGCCAGCAACAGCAGCATCCATCTGGCCGTCATTGTATTTCTCCTGATGACATGGCCAGGTATGCACCGGCCAGTGTTTGCGCGTGCAACAGGGGGTAAACAACGGAACGACTCGCGCGACCGGTTTGCGGGACACCGGTCCAGACGCCAACCACGACTGCAACCGAAGCGGCCAGGGCCGTCACCAAAGCCGGATGCGGCAAGATCCATCCTTGAAGCATCCCGGTGAGCGAGATACCGCCCGTCTCAGGCGTCGGGACCGCCGCGTGAATGCGCTGCCAGACACCCGCTTCGAAATCGGTTCGGGGCTCGAGCCCCCGCCACATGCCGAGCAAAGCGTGCAAACGCGAATCTCGCGTCTGCCCAACCTTATTATCCTCAGCATATCGCTTACGGAACATCGCGCCTCCCTCCAGTGGCTTCTACCGGGTACAACGCCGCCGCGTGAAAAAACCCTCGCAAAAAAAACAGGTTGCTGAAAATTCGTCCTACGCCAACAGGGGGGCCAATTGCTTTCGCAAAAACCGACGCGCCCGGTACAAGCGCGCCTCCACTGATTTTTCCGAACACTTCATGATGGCGGCAATCTGGCCATATGAAAGGTCCTCGTATTCCGAGAGGATTATGGCCGTGCGCTGATCCTCCGGCAAACGGGCCACGGCGGCGGCGATCTGCTCGCCGATCTCGCGGGCGGCCACCGTTGCCGACGCCGTCGCCCCCGCATCGGGCGTTGATTCGCCTCTATCCTCCAATCGTTCGAGTGACTCGGACGGATGTCGCTTGCGGTGGCGAAGACAATCCAGGGCGGCATGGCGGGCCACTTGAAAAAGCCAGGTGGAAAAGGCGGCACCGGTCTGGTGAAATGCCGACTTTCGCATGTGCCGGTAAGCGCGCACAAAAACATCCTGTGCCAGATCCTCTGCCTCCGCCGCATCGCCGATCATGCGAAACACGAAATTGAGGACGGGGCGCCGATAGCGTCCCATCAGGATATCATAGGCATCGTCGTCCCCGGCCTTGACCCGTTCGACAAGTGCCCAATCTGCCGTATCTTGCCTTTCAGCCATTGGATGACTACCGCCTCCGCAACCAGAAGCGGCCATCCGGCTTTCGCTAAGCCGGATGGCTAACACCCCCTTAAATGTCCTTCGGCTTAACAACCTCCAGCGTCACGCCTTGCTCCTCGAGTGCCTTGATGTATTTCGCCGGATCCTTCTGTATGGGCGCGATGCATCCCTGGCAGCAAACATAAACCCGCTTGCCGCCGTAGTCAACATACAATTCCTTGTTGATCGCCCCACCCATCACCGGACAGGTCGCCTGCGCCTTTACCTCTGCCTTTGGCTTACACGTCCCACAGCATTGCTTGTCTACAGGGCAATCCGCCTTCACCTTTTCGCCATCTGCTTTCACACAGGCGGCTTTGTCCTTGGGGCAGGCAGCCTTGACTTGCTCGCCGTCCGCCTTCGTGCAGGCGGCCTTCGCCTTCTGACACTTGGCCTTGCAGGTTTTACCCTTCACCGCGACACCCTCTGCGGATGGCTTGACCGCCTCCACCGACGCTTCGCAGGCCGCCCCCTGCCCCTCGCTTTTGGCCGCCGCCTTCGTGCAGGAACCCGAATAAACATCCGACACCCCAGCCAGTGCCCATACGGCCCCCGCGAACAACGACACCTTGACGGCACGATTTACTATCCTGATCATGTTACTCACCTTTCTTTCCCGGTTACAAGCTCTTGCTAGAGCTTCATTAAAAACCAAAGGGAACACCCATTCCCTAAACGACTACTTAGACTATACGCACAAAATCCCGTAACCTGACAGAAAATAATAGAAAAGTCTTTTGTCTGCGGTCTACAGTCTGTAGTCTATCCTGAAGCTAGCGGTTCTCGCGTTTCCAGCGGGCGACCTCGGCCTTGCTGCGCTGCATGCCCGGCCAGGCGTCGTCGTTGGCGATCCGCAGGAGCACGCGCGCGGCAAAGGCGGCGGTTTCCTGCAGGGCGCCGAGGCTGACCTTGTCGGCGGTATCGGCCGCCATGTGGTAGAAATGCTGTACCGGCGGATCCTGCGGCCCGCTGGCGACACCGGCGGTCGGCACCCGTTGCAGGATAAACGGGTAATGATCGGAATGGCAGTGATGACGGTTCTGGAACAGGATCGGTTCGCCCATCGCCTTGGACAGTTTTTCCAGATAAGCCGACCCTTTCGGGCATTCGTGGAATCCGAGTCCATGCGGTTTGCCAAGCGATGGCGTGTCGCAATTAAGCATGAAGCGGGCCATCTGCAGCTCGGCAGCATGGGCCTTGGCGTGGTAATGCGATCCGAGCAGGCCGATTTCCTCGGCGGCAAAGCCGACAAAACGGATCGTGCGCTTGAGGCGACGGCGCTGCCGCGCCAGCAACCGGGCGACCTCCATGACCATCAATGCCCCCGCCCCGTTATCATACGCACCAGGACCGATCTCGTGCGAGTCGAGGTGGCCGCCGATCAGCACCCGTTCATCCGGAGCCTCGGTGCCACGCAGTTCACCCACCACGTTCCAGGTCACATCCGGGGCCAGTGCGGCATCAACCCGCAGACGCAGTTGCGGGGCTGCGCCCGACATGGCCGCAAGACGCTGTATCTGCAGCAGGCTTTCGCGGGCGATGTTGACGGCGGGGATCGCCCCGCCCTTGCCGTTGGCCACGGTGCCGGTCTGCAGCATCATTCCCGGCATTGAACTGCCGAGAATAAAACCGGCGGCTCCCCATTCGGCGCAGCGTGCATAGATCGCCGTGCGATGCCCGGCCGTGCCGGTCGTGAAAACAAAGCGTCCTTTGATCTGCCGTTGCCGAGCCTTGATTTCGGCCTCGCTACCGCTGCCGATATCGACAATCCGCGCCGTCACCCCCTTGGCTGGCGTCGCCGCACTATAACAGAGAGCATAGCAGTCATAGTCGCGGACGGACGGCGTCAGCATCGCCAGCGTTGCCGGTTCGCCCCGCCGCCAGGCGGTAAACGGGAACGGCTCGAGATGGGGATGGTCCAGCCTGTAGGCGCGAAACCGTCCCAGCATGAACTCGGCCGCCTGCCGATACCCCGCAGTACCCGCGAAACGCGGCCCGATCTCGTCGCATAAGGTCGCCAGATTCCGCGCCAGCTCGGCGGTATCCGCCGTGTCCTTCAAGCGTTGATGCTGTGTCGTTTGCTTTCTCATGATTCATCCCGGGGATGAAGAACGTTGAATAAAAGGCAAAAATCCCTAAGTAGGACGGGCACCCTTGCCCGTTCATCAGAGCAGAGGTCCTTTGCCAGCCAGACTGCTTATGCTCGGCAGGTCGGACAAGGTGCCACGACCTACTCCAGTCAAAGATCCTTCACGCAGTGCTGGCGCCGCGCGGCCTCGGCCGCGAAGACGATCAGGTGCGATTCGAGCGTCTCATCCGGGCCGGACAGGATCAGCGAAGGATCAGCGTTCGCCACCGCCGCCACGAACCGCTGCATCAACACCGTGTCGCCGCCGCCATGGCCACCGGTCACATCCGAAGCCCCGGCATTGATCTCGACTGTCGACCACTTGTCGGTCATGAAATCAAAAACCTCGATCTTGTCGCCGGTGCCACGGATCTCGCCGCGCGTGCCGAAAATGTTCGTGCGCCGGTGGCCGCCCTGGTTGAAGCAGGTCATCGTGAACGAGGCGGTCTCGCCACCCTCGAACTGCATGTTGACCACCTGGTTATCCACCACATCATTATCGCAGGCATACACGCACCGTCCATACGGGCCGTTGCGCAGCACCGCCTCAAGCGATTCCGGCGTACCGATCGGATCCACAACGCTGTAGGGCCAGTCGGTCTGTCCCTTGGCCAGCCGACCGCCATAGATTTTCTTCGCGGAGTAAGGGCAAGCCGCCTCCACCGCGCAGTCGAGACAGCGGTCAGCCGACCCGGCCGGCCGCTGGTCGGCACGGAAGTGCCTGAGCGAGCCAAACGATGAAACCGCCGTGCAGCGTTTGCCCATGATGTAATGCAGCCAGTCGATATCGTGGCAGGACTTGGCCAACAGCATGAAGGAGGACTCCGCCTCGTTACGCCAGTTGCCACGGACGTACGAATGCGCCTGATGCCAGTATCCGACCGGCTCAAAGCGCTGGATGCAGACGATCTCGCCGATCGTACCGGCATCAAGGATGCGCTTGAGCGTCTGCGTGTAGGGCGTATAGCGCAGCACATGCCCGACCGACAGCATCACGCCGTGCCGTTTGACCGCCTCGATGATCGTGCGACAGCCTTCCGGCGTCGGGGCCAGCGGCTTTTCCAGCATGATGTGATAGCCTTTCGCGGCAAACGCCAGCGCCGGCTCGACATGCATGGCGTCGCTGGTGCAGATCAGCACCGCATCCGCAAAGCGCTCGCGCGCCGCCATCTCACGCCAGTCGGTAAACACGTTCGCCGCAGCGATCGCATGCGCCTTGGCCAGCTGCGTCCGCTGGTACTCACGCGGCTCCGCCACACCGACAACCTGCGCCTCGTCCGGGTGCTTGGTCGCGTAATCGGCATGCGATGTGCCGCGATCCCCCGCCCCGACGACAATCATGGTCACTTTCTTACTCATATGAACTGTCCATCCTTGACATATTTAATCTTCATATAAAGCCTTGTAGCCGGGGTCGTTGCCCCCGGTGCCCATGAGAAGGTGAATGGCGAAGCCTCTTTTCCGATTGCTAATCCATGCACCGCCGCGGTCACCGACCCCAGCTACAAGAACGTACCCCAGCTACAAGCCTCTTACTCCCTGTACGTCGTCGCCTTTTTGACCGCATCGTACTGGACATAGGCTTCCTTGAAGCGCGCGTAATTCGCCCGCGTCTCGAACACCTGGCTGTCGTTCCAGAGCACACGCCAATCGCCATCGGCCTCCGGCCACAGGAAAACCTGCCCCCAGATCAGGCGGTTGTTGGCATCAATGCCCGGATGTTCCGGCGTGTCGTCGCCCGAGATGCGCAGCATCTGTTCCGGCGTCAGGATATCCTCGACGGCATTCATCAGGTTGTCCTTGATCCAGTCGGACCGCGTCGCCATCGCGACAAAACCACCACTCTTGTTCTCGCGCTGCACGGCCCATCCCAGGCAGACCCGCGGCGGGGCCACGCCCAGCTCGACGGCAATCTGCTGGATCACCACATCGCGCATGTCGGCGCGGTGCTCCTTGAAGGTGTCGCGCGCCGGCCGGTTTGGCGAGCCCAGCGCCATGTAGCCGGTGCAGACGATGCCCTCCGACTCGAAATAGCGCCGCAGCGCCGTCTGCTGCATCAGCGGGTGCATCTCCATCTGATTGGCCACCGGACGCTCATTCTCGGGCACATCGCGCAGCAACAGCCGCATCGTGGCCTCGGTATGGTTCGAGGTGCCAATGTCGACAATCTTGCCTGCTTTCTTCAGCTTCACGATCTCGGCCCAGGTCTCCAGAAACGCCTCGTGGATGTAGGGGACGGCGTCGGGATTGCGGTGATCACCGGTGCAGCCGGGCGTGTGGACGTTGGGCCAGGGCCAGTGGTTGAGATACAGGTCGATCTTGTCGACACCCAGCGCCTTGAGGGTCGCCTCCAGCGCGGGGGCCACATCCTTCGGGGCCATATGGCCGTTCCAGAGTTTGCCGGTAATGAATAGCTCATCGGCCGACTTGACGTACCCCTTGCGGATCGCCTCGCGGATCGCCTCGCCGACGACATCCTCGTTCTCGTAGGCCCGGGCCGTATCCAGATGACGCCAGCCCAGGCGGATCGCCTCCACCGTGGCATCCTTCATGTACGCCTGCGCCCAGTCCGAGTGGAACGTGCCATACGCCGCCACCGGCATCATCACCCCGCTGCGCAGCCGCACCTGGTGCACTGCCGCCGGATCAATCCCGGCAATACGGGTATCAAAATTCACTTGTTCATTAATCGCTGCCATAGTCACTCCTTAAACCAGATCAATCATCACTTTCATCGTCTTCTCGCCTTCGGCGTCAATATACCGGTAAGCGTCGAGATACTGTTCAAACGGGAAATGCTTCGACATCAGCGGCCCGAGCCGGATCGACCCGTCCGCAATCCACGCCACGGCCTGGTCGTAATCCTCGTGACGATACATCATCGTACCGCAGACGGTCAACTCATGCTCGCACAAAACCGACATATCCACCGCTGGCGGCTTCGAGAACACCGCCAGGATGACAATCCGCCCGCCCTTGTCGATGCGGCTGACCAGCCCCGACAGGCTGGCCTCCACCCCGGCGGCATCCATGGCCACATCGAACCCGTCACTCCCGAACGCGCGCTTGACCGCCGCCTCCAGGGTTTCCTCGCGGGCATTGCTGACCACGTCCACCCCGACTTCCCGGGCCACGTTCAGGCGATAGTCGCTGACATCGGTAATCAACACCCGGCGCGCCCCGCGGATCCGGCAGGCCTGGGCCGCCAGATTGCCGATCGGCCCGGCCCCGGCCACGACGACATTGCGTCCGGCCAGGTCCCCTGCCCTGCCGGTCGAATGCACCGCCACGGATACCGGCTCGACAAAGGCCCCCTGGTCATGCGTCAGCTTGTCAGGCAGCGGGACGATCTTGTCCGCCTCGGTCACAAACCAGTCCTGCGCGACCCCCGGCGCCTGGAACCCGCGCACCTTGAGCTGCTCGCAGACGTTATAGCGGCCCTGCAGGCAGGGCCGGCACTTGCCGCAGACCTCCTGCGGCGTGGCGGTGACCTTGCTGCCGACACGGACGTTCTTCACCCCGGCCCCGACGGCATCCACCACCGCCGAGAACTCATGGCCCTGCACGACCGGATAGGGCGTAAAGGGGTGCTTGCCGTGGTACACGTGCATATCCGACCCGCAAACCCCGATACGATGGATTCGCAGCAACACCTGTCCCGGTCCGGGGACCGGAGCCTTTACGTCGCGCAACTCAATCGCGCCCGGCGCTGTCATAACCGCCTGTCTCATCAGAAACCTCCTCGTCTTACATTACTTCGTAATTGATAGCCACAAAAAACACAAAATACACAAAACAACATGGTGTAATTCTTTTGTGCTTTATGTGCCTTTTTGTGGCCAACTATATCCCTATATGAACGTGCGACAGGTCTTTCTTTACCGTCACTACTCCAGATCGCCAACACACTCGCGCAGCCGTGCAACGAGATCCGCCGGAGCCTCGCACAGCGGCGCGCGCGGCGATCCGACCTCGAAGCCCTTGAGCCGGCAACCCGCCTTGACCAACTGGGTATAGCGCCCGCTCTCCATGTGGCTCAGCAGCGGCAGCATTCTGAAATACAACGCCCTCGCCGCCGCATAGTCCTGCCGGACAACCGCCAGCTCGTAAAGGCGGACAAAGCTCTTCGGTGTCACATTCGGCACCCCGCTGACCCAGCCGCGCGCCCCGAGCATAAAGCTCTCGAAGGCCAGCGTGTCGCAGCCGCAGAAAACGCCCAGCCGGTCGCCGCACAGCCGCAACAGCGAACTGACGCGTGTCATGTCGCCCGTGCTGTCCTTGATGTAGCAGACATTCGCCAGTTCCTCGCACAGGGCGGCGACCCACTCCGGCTGCATGTCCACCCCGGTACGTCCCGGATAGTTATAGAGCATGATCGGGATGCCGATGGCCGCGTTGACCGCGCGGAAATGCGCCGCCAGCTCGTCCGGGGCGGGCAACGAGTAATACGGGGCCGCCAGCAGGACGCCGGCACAGCCGAGCGCCTCCGCCTGCCGGGCGTTGGCCACCACATCGCGTGTCGCGCCGCCATTGGCCCCCGCCAGTACCGGCACCCGGCCAGCCGCCGCCTCCAGCGTAACCCGCAGCACCCGCTCACGCTCCCCGGCCGAAAGCGCATAGTATTCCCCCGTGCTGCCCAGCGGGATCAGCCCGTGTACACCGCACCTGACCAGGTACTCGACAAAAGCGCCCAAGGCCTTCTCGTCAAGCGCCCCCGCCGCCGTCATCGGGCTGACCAGTGCCACATGAATGCCCCGGAAATTCCCGGGCAACGTACTCGAATTTATTTTTGTTATCATGCCAGATGCATCCAGACGGTCTTTAACTCACAGTATTGGTGATGCGCGAAGATCGACTTGTCGCGTCCGAAGAAGCCGCTTTGCTTGAAGCCGCCGAAAGGCGTGGCGGCACTCCCCTCCGAGAAACAGTTCACCGAGACCGTACCGGCCCGGATCGCCCGGGCCACCCGGTGGGCGCGGCTCAGGTTCTCGGTATAAACAGACGCGGTCAGCCCGTAATCCGTATCGTTCGCCAAGGCGATAGCCTCGGCCTCGGTCTCGAAATCCAGGACGGCGAGCACCGGTCCGAAGATCTCCTCGTGCGCAATCGTCATCGACGGCGTCACGCCCTCGAAGATGGTCGGCTGCACGAAATAGCCGCCCGTCTCCAGCAGGGTCCGCTGGCCGCCGAGGATGACCTTGCCGCCCTCGCGTTTGCCAGTCTCGATGTACTCCAGCACGCGTTTTATGTGACTCTCGCCGATCATCGGCCCGATCTTCGTGGCCGGATCCAGCGGATCGCCCACGATCCATTCCCGGCTGAGCTCCACCATGCGGGCCAGTAGCTTGTCCTTGAGCCCGCGCTGCACGATCAGCCGCGACCCCGAACTGCAATTCTCGCCCATGTTCCAGAAGACGGCGCTCAAGGCCTGACCGGCCACGAAATCAAGATCCCCGGCATCATCGAAAAGCACTTGCGGGTTCTTGCCACCCAGCTCCAGCATGATGCGCTTGATGTTCGAATCGGCCGAATAATGCAGCAACTCGCGCCCCACCTCCGTCGAACCGGTGAACGCCACCGCGTCCACGTCAGGATGCCGACAGAGCGCGCGGCCGATCACGGCGCCACCCCCCGGCACTACGTTCAGCACCCCGTCCGGGATACCGGCTTCGGCGGCGATCTCCGCCAGCCGGATCACGCTCAACGAGGTCTGACCCGCCGGTTTCAGGACCACGCTGTTGCCTGTCGCCAGGATCGGTCCCAGCTTCCAGGCCGCCATCTGGAACGGGAAATTCCACGGCAGGATCGCCCCGATCACCCCCAGCGGCTCCCGCACGATCATCGCCACCTTGTCCGGACCGGTCGGCACGACCTGCTCGAACTCCTTGTCAATCGACTCGGCATGCCAGCGGAAACACTCGACCGAGTCCGGCAGGTCCATCGTCAGGCAGTCGGTGATCGGTTTGCCGGCGTCCAGGCAGTCCAGCAGCGCCAGTTCGCCCAGGTTCTTCTCGATCAGGTCGGCAAACCGCAGCAGCACCGCCTTGCGCTCGGACGGGGACTGACGCGACCAGACGCCCTGGTTAAAAGACCGGCGCGCCGCCTTCACCGCCGCCTCGACATCGGTAGCATCGCAGGAGGCGATCTCAGCCAGCGGCTTGCCGTTGGCCGGATTGATCGAGACAAACGTCTTGCCGGACGCCGCCGGCACGTAGCGGCCATCAATAAACGCCTGTGCCCTGAATTTCAATCCGGCCACCGCCGCCTGGATACTTTTCAATTCAAGCTCTACCTTCATAGGACCACTCCTTAATGTTATGTCTATATAATCCTAATACGGTACAATAGCCCAAGACACCATGAATAGCGCGTTAATGCGTCGACTATATCCACTCTTTGCGACATGCCGCCAAATTTCCCTCGCGACAGCCGCTCCTCGTCTGGTAGCGTAATCCCGGGTCCGGGTACGCCCGGATGATGCATGAGTGAAACATATTACAGCGTTTGCGGTAGGTCTCGGTGAACGATTACGGGCGACGATTACG